>JBAZBZ010000011.1 GCA_041671145.1 Bacteroidales bacterium
TCGATTGTGCGGCAAATGTTTTTCGAAAATGCTTCAACATCGCGTGGCGCCGACATCAGCCCGTTTGTTTCGTTTATCAATTCAACAACACCGTTTACACTGTTACTCACAACCGGACGGCCGCAGCAAAAACTTTCAATTATTATGCAGGGAAGATTTTCGGCATTTGAAGGGTGAACAAGAAAATCACATTCCTGAAGATAGCCGCCTATTTCCTTTTTTGTTCTCTTCCCAAGAAATTCTATTTTTATATCAAAATTATTTGTTTTCAGATATTCTTTTACTTCTTCAATGTATTTACCTATTCCAACAAATTTTATTTCAATTCGTTTTTGATATTTCTTGGGTAGCAGCTTATATGCATCAAAAAACAAAATGGGATTTTTTGGACCATCCCAAACGGCAGCCATCAGAATCCTGATTTTATCGTCCTTTATTATTTTCGGAGAATATTGAAATACTTTGTTTGCTACATTTGGAATTGGAATAATCTTTTTTTTATCAACATTGTATTCATTAATCAGAATACTTCCAAGTTGTTTTGAAACAGGCATTACGTACTTTAATTCAGGTGCTTTAAACCACTCCCTTATTTCATCTTTCTCCTGAGCTATCTGCTTTTCGGGTAATTTGTATATTCCCGTGTGATAAAATGAACTATGTTCGGTAACAACAAAGGGAACTCCTTTAAGCTGTTTCAGGTTAAACATGTCTTTTGTGGTGTTGGTGTGAACGTTGAGATGGCAAATGTCAATACTGGCGGTATTCTTTATTTTTGCAATTAAAATATTGTAAGCTAATTTTATTGACTTTTCGTAAATCCCGAATCTTCGGAGCGGACAATAAATCAGGGCATTATAAACCGTTAAATTGTTTTTTTCTTCTTTTGTGATTTTTATGCTGAAAGGAAAATGTTTCCAGCTTTTTCTAAAATCAACCCTTACATCAAAAACATTGGAATATAAAGCAGCTGCTTCTGCATGTTCACGCATGAAATTTCCGCATTCGAGCCACCATCCTTCAACAAAAAGTATGTTCATAGTAAATTTAACAGTTAGTAGTCAGTAGGAAAACCAGACATTAGTTTAAACTGATGTAAGATGTACAAAGTACGATTTTCTCACATCCTACTTCATTCTTCTTACTTCGATTTTTGTTAATACAGCATAATTATTTCAGCAAAAATATAAAAGATAATTTATTGAAAAAACTTTAATTGTAAATATGCAGTGTTGTGCCACTTAGAGAAGTATGGTATTCTTTTAACGGAGCAGTGGCAGGTTTCTGATTAACCGAACCGTCTGTCAGTATAAACTTTGAGCCACAACAACTATCAACTGCAATTATTCCCGAAGATTCAACAGTTACCCTGCAACTACTTGATGGTTTATAAGTACAAGTTCTGTCATAAGCCTTGTATTCATCATTAGTTCTTTTGTAAATAATTATACCATTATTATAAGCTCCACCAGTAATATAAACCCAACCACCAATAGAACCTAATGCCGTGTAATCAACAGAATTCAATTCTAAAGTAAAATCTACCGACACATTCGGAACAGTCTCGTTTTTTTTACAGTTTGATGAAAATAAAATAAAAACTATTGTTATTAAAATGATTCTGGAAAAATGAAGTAATTTCATTTATATTAATAATTTTTTCTAATAAACAAAATTAAGAATAATAACGAAGTAAATTAAAATTTATTTTCATTTGGAAGCATAACAATTAAAAAGTCGTAAGTATTCAGTCGTAAGTCGTAAGAAAAGTAAGTAAATAATAACGATAGCAATTAAACAATTCAGCAATTTAACAATAAAACAGAACAATAACCTAAACCGTTTATAATTTCAAAAAAATTCAAAATATATTGATTGGTTTTATTTAAAATTAATAATTTCATTAACTTTGCAATGTAATTCAGTTTTCAACATGAGTGAGCAAATAAAACATGAATGTGGTATAGCTCTGATAAGGCTTCTTAAACCTCTTGAGTATTATCAGAAAAAATATGGAACGGTTCTTTATGGATTGAACAAAATGTATCTCCTCATGGAAAAGCAACACAACAGAGGTCAGGATGGTGCCGGTGTTGCCTGCATAAAATTTGATGTTGAGTCGGGAAGCGAATACATTAACCGCTTACGGTCAAATTCCTCTTCTCCCATTAAAGATATTTTTGATGAAATATATTCCAATTTTGAACAGTTAAATAATAAATCACCCGAATTATTAAGTGATGCAAAGTGGCTTAAAAAAAATATTCCTTTTATAGCAGAACTTTACCTTGGTCACCTGCGTTACGGGACATTCGGAAAAAACAGCAAAAAAGATTGTCATCCTTTGCTCAGACAGAACAACTGGTTAACACGAAACCTTGTTATTGCCGGAAATTTCAATCTTACAAATGTTGATGAACTTTTTGATATTCTTGTTCAGAAAGGACAACATCCTTTTGAAAAATCTGATACAACTACAATTCTTGAAAAAATAGGTCATTTCCTTGATAAAGAAGTTGAAAAAACATTCAGGAAGTTTAAAGAAAAAGGTCTTGATAATATTGCAATAACAAATAAAATTTCCGAAGAACTTGATATTTTAAATATTTTAAAGGGTTCGTGCAAGAAGTGGGACGGAGGATATGTGATAGCCGGTTTATTCGGACATGGTGATGCATTTGTTATCCGCGACCCGTCGGGTATTCGTCCTGCATTTTATTATAATGATGATGAAGTTGTTGTTGTAACTTCGGAACGACCGGCAATTCAAACTGCATTTAATGTTCATTTTAAAAATGTGAAAGAATTAAGTCCTGGAAATGCTTTAATTATTAAAAAAGATGGACGTGTAATCAAACAAATATTTAAGGAACCTACGGAAAGAAAGGCATGTTCATTTGAACGCATATATTTTTCAAGAGGTACCGATGCACAGATTTATCAGGAAAGAAAAATGCTCGGTAAGCTGCTGAGCAAGTATGTTCTCAATGCCGTTAATAACGATCTTGAAAACACCGTATTTTCATTTATTCCCAATACTGCCGAAGTGGCTTTCTATGGCTTGATTGAAGGCGTTGAAGATTTCTGCAATGAAATTAAAAAAGAAGAAATTTTTAAAGCCGGAAATAATTTAACAAAAAGTAAACTTCACGAATTGCTGAAAATTCATCCGAGAGTTGAAAAAATTGCCGTGAAAGATGTTAAGCTAAGAACTTTTATAACTCAGGATAATCAGCGCGAAGACCTTGCCGCCCACGTTTATGATGTTACTTACGGAATTGTACGCGACCACATTGACACACTTGTTGTAATGGATGACTCTATAGTTCGGGGTACAACTTTAAAACAAAGTATTATCAGAATTCTTGACCGGTTAAATCCTAAAAAAATAATAGTTGTTTCGTCGGCTCCGCAAATCCGCTATCCCGATTGTTATGGAATTGACATGGCAAAACTCGGCGATTTTGTTGCTTTTCAGGCAGCAATTATGTTGCTTAAAGAAAGAGAGCAGGAAAAAATAATTGATGAGGTTTATAAAAAAGCAAAAGCTCAGGAAAAACTTCCGAAAGAGAAAATAAAAAATGTTGTAAAGCAAATTTATGAACCATTTTCATCTAAAGAAATTTCACAAAAAATAACCGAAATAGTAAAACCAGAAAACTTAAAAGCCGAATTGCAGATTATTTATCAGTCAATAGATAATTTACATCTGGCTTCACCCAACAATCAGGGTGATTGGTATTTTACCGGCGAATACCCCACACCCGGTGGAAACAAAGTTGCAAACCGTTCTTTTATTAACTATATTGAAGGAAGAAACGAAAGAGCATACTGAAAAATTAATAATTAATAGCGAATAATGAATAATTTTTTTGTATGTTTTTATCTCATACTTCTTATCTTTATACTTCATAAATTTTATTATTTAATTAAAAAAACAAAAAAATCATGAACAGAATAAACAAAAAAATCGCAGCAATAATTGTAATATTTTTATGTATTACATTAAGTAGTTTTATTAATTATCCGGCATCTGATAAATCGATAGTGGGAACTGAAATTGGTAATATGGCACCTGAGTTGAAATTTGAAGGAGTTGACGGAAAAATTTTATCTCTTTCTTCATTAAAGGGGAAAATAGTATTGGTTGATTTCTGGGCTTCGTGGTGCAGACCTTGTCGAATGGAAAACCCTAATTTAGTGGCTACATATAATAAATTCAAAGACAAAAAATTTAAAAATGCTAAAGGTTTTGAAATATTCAGTGTTTCACTTGATATGGATAAAAACGCGTGGATTACTACTATTAAAAGCGATAACCTTATTTGGCAATATCATGTCAGCGATTTAAAAGGATGGTATTCCGAAGCAGCAAAAATTTATGGAGTAGGTTCAATTCCTACAAATTTTCTTCTCGATGCGAAAGGAATAATTATTGCAAAGGGCTTGCGCGGCGGCAACCTTGATTATGAACTAAGCAAGCTGGTGAAATAAAGTTTTCGGTTTATAGTTTTCAGTTAAAAAAATTAAACATTAGTATGATATTTAGAGTTTTTTATATTCTGATTTTATTTATTTTCTCTGCATTTGGCTCAATTGCTCAGGATATTAATTATGCTAGAAAAATAATTGATACACTTTGTTCCGAATCAATGCACGGCAGAGGATTTGTAAATGATGGCGATAAAATTGCCGCAAATTACATCAAAGACAGATATTCTGAAGCAAAACTCAAATTTTTTACTGATGATTATTTTCAATATTTCACTGTTTCGCTTAATGTTTTGCCAAAAAAAATATTTTTTAAAATAAATAATAATGAATTGGTTCCTGCTGTTGATTATCTTGTTTCATCAGCATCACCTTCAACTAAAGGAACATTTAAAGTTGTTACATTAAATAAAGATGTAATTTCAAACGAACAGAAATTTGAAAAATTCAAGAGTAATAATTTTTATGATAAGGTTTTAATTGTTGACAGAAAAGGTGTTGAAGACACCGTTCAAAGAGAACTTTTTGATGCGTTAAAGTATTATAATATTTTTAAAGCAAAAGGAATTATAAACATTGTTGACGGAAAACTATCATGGCGGCTCTCTGATGCAATTCAAAAAGCTGATTATTTTACAATAAATTTATTAAGAGAAAAATATATTGACACTGTTAAAGAGGTTACAGTTGACATTAACAGCAGTTATTATAAAAATTATAAAACACAAAATGTAATAGGATACATTTCCGGAAAATCAAAACCAGATTCATTCATTGTATTTACTGCTCATTATGACCATCTCGGACAGATGGGCGAAAATGTATATTTTCCGGGAGCAAATGATAATGCATGCGGAGTTGCTGCATCACTTGATTTAGCAAAGTTTTATTCAAAACCCGAAAATCAGCAGGAATATTCCGTTGCTTTCATCGCATTTAGCGGTGAAGAAACCGGACTTTTCGGCTCAAAGTATTTTTGCGAAAATCCTTTGTTCCCACTTGATAAAATAAAGTTTCTCATCAATCTCGATGTTATCGGTACAGGCGAAGATGGAATAACTGTTGTAAATGGAACAAAATTCGAAAAAGAATTTAATGCAATTGTTAAAATTAATGATGAAAAAAAATATTTTAAAACCGTTAATAAACGCGGAGAAGCAGCAAACAGCGACCATTATTATTTTTATAAAAACGGAGTGAAAGCAGTATTTATATATACAATGGGCGGAAAAGTTGAAGGGCATAGTATAAATGATAATCCCGGAAAATTACCTATGACAAAGTATAATGAGCTTTTTAAACTTATAACCGAATTTGTTTCTACTTTCTAACTTATTTTTTTTCATTCTTTGTGATAATTTAGCTTACTTTGTGATATAAAATATTTTTTAATGTCTTTGCAAAAAACAGCAGTAATAATTTTAAACTGGAATGGAAAAGTTTTTCTCGAAAAATTTTTACCTGCTGTTGTTAAATACAGCTCTGGTATTGCCGAAATAATAATTGCCGACAATAGCTCAAAAGATGATTCAATAAATTTTCTTGAAACAAATTTTCCTGAAGTCAGAATTATTGAATTTAAAGAAAATTTCGGTTTTTCAAAAGGATATAACGAAGCACTTAAAAATGTTACTGCCGATTATTTTGTGCTGCTGAACACCGATATTGAAGTTACAGAAAACTGGCTCCAGCCGGTAATTAAAATGATGGAAAATGATAAAAATATCGGAGCATGTCAGCCAAAATTATTATCATACAACGACAAGAAAAAATTTGAATATGCAGGTGGCGCTGGAGGGTACATTGATAAGTTCGGTTATCCGTTTTGCAGAGGAAGAATTTTTCAAAATATTGAAGAAGATAAAAGTCAATATAATGATGCAGTTGAAATTTTTTGGGCAACCGGTGCATGTATGTTTGTGAGAGCCGATTTGTTCAGAGTTATTGGAGGACTCGATGACGATTTTTTTGCACACATGGAAGAAATAGATTTTTGCTGGCGTTTGAAAAATGCCGGCTATAAAATAATGTACTGCCCCGATTCTGTGGTTTATCACGTTGGAGGGGGTACATTACCGAAAAATAATTCACGCAAAACATATCTGAATTTCAGAAACAATCTTTCATTGCTTTACAAAAATCTTCCTGAAAATAAATTTCACAGAATATTTTTATTGCGATTTATTTTAGATGGCATTGCCGCTTTTCGTTTTTTAGCCGAAGGACATATTTTAGATTTTATTGCAGTTGCAAAAGCTCATTTTTCATTTTATTTTTCAATACGAAAACTTGATAAAAAAAGAAAACTCATGAGCCACCGTAAAGTAAGTTGCATTTATCAAAGAAATATTGTTTGGGATTATTTTGTAAATAAAATAAAACTCTTCACGCAATTAAATTCATCTGATTTTTCAAAATAAAAATTACTTTACCGCAGAGACGCTAGGGTTTTAAAATAAATATTTTATTTTTGCGATTCAGCGTATTAGCGGTTATAAATAAAACTTTTGAAATATCCTATTTTAATATTTTTTAGCAAATCAATTCAGATTTCTTATTTTTGCATTCCCAAAACTTAAAGAGTGAAAGATTTTTTAAAAAATATTTCTGCAAAAGTTTTAGAAAAAATAAAATCTTTTCGCAAAAAAGATAAGCCGAAGCTGCCGCTAAAAAAGCGAATTCTTAGATATGTTATTTATTTTTTCGTATTTTTATTTTTATATTTTGGTTGCGTTGACCTCAATATTCTGTGGCTTTTCGGAAGGTCGCCGAAAATGCGTGAACTCAAAAATCCCAAACTTAATGTTGCCTCCGAATTATATTCAGCCGACGGAAAATTAATAGGAAAATTTTTTAACGAAAATCGAACCCCTGTCAAATATAAACAAATTTCACCTATTTTAATTAAAGCATTAATTGCAACCGAAGACAACAGATTTTATGAACATTCCGGAATTGACTTCAAAGCACTTCTTTCTGTTTTCTGGTCAATAATGAAAGGTGATGCACGCGGAGGCAGTACTATTACACAGCAATTAGTAAAAAACTTATTCAAAACCAGAGCAAATTATTCGAGAGGTTTATTCGGATATATTCCTTTTGTTAAAACAATTATTTATAAAACAAAAGAATGGATAACGGCAGTTAAAATTGAAGCAAACTTCAAAAAAGAAGAAATTCTTACGATGTATTTCAACACCGTTGACTTCGGAAGCAACGCCTACGGGATAAAAACAGCAGCAAAAACTTTTTTTAACACAACTCCCGATAACTTAAATGCCGAACAATCAGCTTTGCTTGTGGGTATTTTAAAGGCACCAACATTTTACAGTCCGATTATGAATCCCGAAAATGCTTTGAAAAGAAGAAATATAGTTCTCCGACAAATGCTGAAATACGCTATAATTAATCAGAAAGAACATGATAAATATGTTACACTTCCGATTTTACTCGATTACAAAGTTGAAAATAATTACGACGGAAATGCTTCATATTTCAGGGAAGCCGTTTATAATTCACTCAAAGAATGGCTGAAGGAAAATAATTACGATTTATATGCAGATGGCTTGAAAATTTATTCAACTATAGATTCAAAATTACAGCAATACGCCGAAGCAGCAGTGGCTGAGCACATGAAGAAATTGCAAAAAAAATTCAATCAACATTGGGAAGATAAAAACCCGTGGATTGATGGAAGAGGCAATGAAATAAGCGGTTTTATTGAAAATGTAGCAAGGGAAACAAGCACTTACAAATATCTTTCAATAAAATATAAAAATAATAAGGATTCTGTAAATTATTATATGAACAAACCTCATAGGATGAGAGTTTTTACTTGGAAAGGTGAAAGAGATACAACGCTCAGTCCGATGGATTCAATAAGATACTATAAAAAATTTCTTCATGCAGGCTTTTTTACAATCGACCCTTTTACAAGTTTCATTAAAACATGGGTTGGTGATATTAATTTTAAATATTTTAAATACGACCATGTAAAGCAATCGAAGCGTCAACCCGGTTCAACATTTAAAGCATTTGTTTATGCGGCAGCGTTGGAAAACGGATTCGGTCCTTGCGACAAAATGATTGACAAACCCGTAATAGTTAATTATGTTGAAAAAGGTCAAAAGAAAACATGGACTCCACATAACGCCGATGGTGTATTTACAGGCGAAGAAGTTACTCTGAAATATGCTTTTGCAAAATCAATCAATTGCATTGCCGTTCAGGTTATGCAGGAAATAGGATGGAAAAAGGTAATTGAATATGCACATAAACTCGGAATAAAAACTCCTTTAGCTGATGTTCCTTCTGTATGTCTTGGCTCATGCGATGTTTCGCTTTATGAACTTGTTAATGCATTTTGTCCTTTTATAAATGAAGGATATTATATCGAGCCGGTTTTGGTTACAAAAATTACAGATAAAAACGGAAAGGTTTTATATGAATATAAAGAAAATAAAAAGCGTGTTCTGACTGAAGAAACTGCTTTTCTGATGCAGGAAATGCTGAGAGGTGGATTACATGAGCCCGGTGGAACCACACAGGCATTGTTTGAATATGATTTATTCAAAGATTGGCGAAATGATTTCGGCGGAAAAACAGGTACTTCTACAAATTATTCCGACGGATGGTTTATCGGTGTTACAAAAAACCTTATTTCCGGCTCATGGGTTGGCGGCGAACAAAGATGCATTCATTTTAGAAATCCCGAAAACGGAGAAGGATGCCATACAGCATTGCCTATTTACGGAATTTTTATGGAAAAAGTTTTTAAAGATAATAAATTTGATTACGTGAAAGGACAATTTCCAAAGCCAAAAATTAAAATTTCAAAATCATACACCTGCCATACACGTATTGAAAAACTTGATAGCATAGGAGCTGCCAAAGATACTATTAAAACTTCCGGAGATTTGGGAGAGTAAAGAAATAAGTACTTCGAGTACTTCAAATACTTAAAGCTATAAAAAAGATACATTTTAATATAGAGATTCTTTTTTCTTTTTAATCAATATTTACTGGAAAAAGTTTTCGGTTTGTAGTTTGTTTATAAGTTTCTTTAAATTAAATAAATTTATGTATATTTGTTAATTCAATTCTGTATGGAATTTTGTGTTTTTATTTATAACAAACAATTTTATACATACCAACTAAAATTATTAATATGCAATCCCTTAAAGATATTTCTGTTGACGTTATAAAAGGACTACCTGATACTTGCTCCATTGAAGAGATTATGTATCAGATTGATATTGTTGCTAATGTTATTGATGGTCTTAATGATATTGAAAAAGGCAAAACTATTTCTACTGAAGAACTTTTAAAAAGAGTTGATAAATGGCAACAAAAATAGAATGGTCTGAAAAATCCGTCAGTAATTTAAATCATATATACGATTTTATTGCTAAAGATTCTCCTACTTATGCTAAACGTTTTGTTAAAAGTTTAATAGAAACTACCGAAAAACAACTTTTTAAATTTCCTCTTATCGGCAGACCTGCGCCTGAGTTTCAGAATACTCCTGTTAATTTCCTTAAAGAAGTTATGTACAAAGGATATAGAATTATTTATCTGCATTCAGATTCTTCTGAGAAAATTTGTATAATTGCTGTTATTAATGGCAGGCAGGATATAATTAAAAATGTGAAGCCGGATTGGGTTTTATAATTTTTTTTGCTATTATACCTAATAAAAAAAGAAAACTTCTTTCCTTATTATCTTTTATTTTCTTCAAAATTCATTATTTATATTCGATATTTTTTAAATCTGTGAATTAAGCGAAGCGTTCTCATGAGCACCTTTAAAAATGAATGTTCGCAAATAATCTGTGGTTATTTTATTATTCTTTCTTTTGGTGGATTGAAGTATCCATACACAAGTTTCGGAAATTCTTTTTTTAATTCATTCATTATATTTTTTATTCCGAGAATTTCTGTAGTTTCTTTTATGCCAACCTTTTCCATATACCAATCGGGGTCAATATTAAAATTGCGCCACTGAATCATTGAAGCATTGGTGTATTTTAATATTTTTTTTAATTCCTCAAATTCATCAACAGAATCGGTAATTCCGGGAAAAGTAAAATAATTTATCGAAACCCACTTTTTGTATTTTCTTCCTATTTTCATTGATTCAATTACATCTTCGAAAGAATAATTTTTAGGTAAATAATATATATTATATAATTCTTTTTGCGAACTGTTCAAACTTACACGAATACTGTCTAATCCAGCTTTAAAAAGCTCATCAACTGTATCGGGTTTGCTGCCGTTTGTGTTCAAATTTATAATTCCCTTATCGGTTTTTTTTCGTATTTCTTTTATTGCATCACGAATTACTTTCCACACAAGCAATGGCTCGCCTTCGCAGCCCTGTCCGAAACTAACAATTGGTTTGGGTGCATTTTCAAGATGTGGCACAGCTATTTCAACAATTTCATCAACTGTAGGAACAAATTCTATTCTGTTTTGCGTAGATTTTATTTTATTTTCTTTCGGCTGATATGAAATGCAACCAAGACAATTTGAATTGCATGAAGGGGAAGTTGGCAGAGGCATTTCCCATCGTTTTAAAAAATAATTTCGTGCAGCAGGACAAAAATAAACTGTTGCACAATGTCCAATATGCGTCAGTAAACGATTTTTCGGATTTGCCTTTAGCATTTGCTTTGCATTGCGTATTACAATTTTCTGATTGAATTGCTCACAATCCTGCCTTATATCATCATCGATTCTTATTGCGGTTGTATAAAATTTATTGTCGAGCCAGCCGATTGCGGTGTATGCATATAAAGGAAGAATGACCGCATCATTATTTTTTTCGTAAGCAGAAAAATAAAGTTGTGTATATGCAGGGGCAACAAAAGCGGCAACAGCAGAACCTTTGCTACATATTTCAAATTTATTTGTTTTTGGATTGAAGCCAATTGGTTTTCTTTCGGGCAATTGAAAAAAATCACTTCCATCGGGAAGTTCAATAAAATCTTCGGGTTTTAATTTTAATATTTTTTTCCCTGCTTTGCCAACTGCCTCCATATTTTTATCTTCAAATAAATTTCCCTTCTCATCACTGAAAAGTAAATACGGAACTTTGCGTGGATGTTTGTTTTTCATTGACATATATTGCAAATATAAAAAATTAAAATCGTATCCGATTTTTCTTTACTTTTGAAGTTAATTTTGTAATTAGAAAGAGAAATGAAAATAAAAATTGTCTCCAAATCAAAGCACAACCTTCCTGAATATGAAACAGGAGCATCCGCAGGAATGGACTTAAGAGCAAATATTGACGAGTCGGTTTTATTAAAACCTTTAGAACGGGCTTTAATTCCTACGGGTTTATTTATTGAACTGCCGGTTGGATATGAAGCACAGGTGCGTCCAAGAAGCGGACTTGCATTTAAAAAAGGAGTTACCGTTTTAAATACTCCCGGAACTATTGATGCCGATTATCGCGGTGAAATAAAAGTTATTTTAGTAAATTTATCAAACGAAAATTATTCAGTTGAGAATGGCGAAAGAGTGGCGCAGATGATAATTTCATCACACGAAAAAGCTGAATGGCTCAAGGTTGAAGAACTTGAGGAAACAAAACGGGGAGCAGGCGGGTTCGGACACACAGGAGTTAAATAAATTAATAATTAATAAATAATAATTAATGAAGATTATAATTCCAATGGCGGGGATGGGGAAAAGAATGCGTCCTCATACTCTTACAATACCAAAGCCATTAATACCGATTGCAGGAAAGCCCATAATACAACATCTGGTTGAAGATTTATCAAAAGTATGCAAGGAAAAAATTGAAGAAATAGCTTTTGTTACAGGTTTTTTTGGTGATGATGTTGAACAGGACTTGCTTAGAATTGCAAAAAACGCAGGTTCTAAAGGCAAAATTTTTTATCAGGAAAATGCACTCGGTACGGCACATGCGGTTCTTTGTGCTGAAAAAATACTCGAAGGAAAAATTATTGTTGCTTTTGCAGATACCTTATTTAAAGCTAATTTTGCAATAGATGATTCTTATGACGGAACGGTATGGGTTCATAAAGTCAGCAATCCAAGTGCTTTCGGCGTTGTAAAAATAAACAACGAAAATATTATCACAGACTTTATCGAGAAACCTAAAACTTTCGTTTCCGACCTTGCAATTATCGGGATTTATTATTTTAAAGATGGTGAAAATCTTAAAAAAGAATTACAACATCTTGTTAACAGCAACATTCAAAAAGAAGGTGAATTCCAGCTTACCGATGCTTTGCAGAATATGACAAAAAATGGAAAAAAATTAACTGTCGGCAAGATTGATGAATGGCTAGATTGCGGAAATAAAAATGCTACGGTTTATACAAATCAGCGAATTCTTGGATTGAAAAAAAACGAAAACCTTGTTTCTAAAAATATTATTGTAAATAATTCTCTGATAATAAAACCGTGCTATATAGGAGAAGAAGTTGAACTTGCAAATTCAATTATAGGTCCTTATGTTTCCATTGGTAATGGTACAAAAATAAGCAACTCTTTAATTGCAAACAGCATCATTCAGGAAAATGCAGTAATTGAAAATGCAAACATTGATAATTCAATGATTGGAAGTTATGTTGAATATCAGGGAAACAGAAATAATCTTAACATTGGCGATTATACTTCAATTACACAGGACTTGTAAATTAATTAATAAATAATAATTTTTAAAATAAATCACATTAGATAGTGTTTGTCCATAAAGTAGAGAATTTATAAACATGCATTAAATTATTGAATAAAACATGAGCAACAAATTTTTTTCTTTTTTTAAAATTCAGATTTTGGTTATTGTCTGCTTGTGTTTCACTATTTCGTCATGCAAGATTTTTAAACATACTGAAAAACCTTTATCAGAAATATCACAACAACAGCAGCAAGAATTTAATTCAAACTTTTTTAATGCAACAAAAGAAAGATTGCTTGGCAATAATGAGAATGCTGTAAAATATTACAATCAATGCCTGAGGATTGACAACAATAATGCGGAAGTTTTGTATGAGTGTGCAAACCTATTTTTTAAAAACCATCAATTAAAGGAAGCACTTCTTTATTCAAAAAAATCAGTAGAAAACGACGATAAAAATATATGGTATAAATTACTTTTATCCGACATTTACACAAAGACCGGAAAATATCAAGATGCAGCTGATTTATGTGAAAAAATTACAGCAATGCAACCCAACAATCTGAATTATTATTTCGATTGGATTAATAATCTCACTTTTGCCGGAAAATATAATGATGCTATTAAAGTTTGTAACAAAGTTCAGGATAAATTCGGAATACTCGAAGAACTTTCTTTTCAGAAAGAAAAACTTTACCTTCAAATGAAAAAGCTTGATATGGCGATGAAAGAAATCGAAACATTAATACAAAAATATCCCAAAGAAATAAAATATTACGGAATTCTCGCTGAGTTGTATCTGATGGATAATAAAAAAACGGAAGCATTCGAATTATACAAAAAAATGCTCGAAATAGAACCCGACAACGGAATGGTTCATATTTCTATAGCAAACTATTATCAAAATATCGGGGAAAAAGAAAAAGCATTCGAAGAAATTAAACTTGCGTTTGCCAATGGTAATCTTAATATTGATGCTAAAGTCAAGATTCTGCTTGACTATTATGCTTTTTCTGAAAAAGATACATCGCTGAAAAATCAGGCGTTTCAGCTTTTAAAAATATTGGTTGAAGTACATCCTGAAAATGCAAAAGCACATTCCATATACGGCGATTTTTTGTATAGGGATAAAAAAACAGAAGAATCAAAAAAAGAATTTCTGAAAGTAGTTTCCCTCGACAGCAGCAAGTACGTGGTATGGGAACAATTAATAATAATTGATAATGAATTAAAAGATTATACGTCACTTGAAAAAACATGTTTAACAATAATAGAGCTTTTCCCTAACCAGCCGGTGCCATACATCTATTGTGGCATGGCAAGAATGTTTATGAAAAAATACGATGTTGCAATTGAAATATTGAAGAAAGGAAAAGATTATGCAGGAGCAAACAAGCAAATGCTTTCCGAATTTTTTTCAATGCTCGGTGAAGCATATAACGAAACAAAAGATTACTATGCATCCGATAAATCTTACGAAAAATGTCTTGAGGTTGACCCTAAAAATGCCGGTGCTCTCAACAACTACAGTTACTTTCTTGTTTTAAGAAATAAGAATCTGGAAAAAGCAGAAGAGATGGCAAAAAAAGCCAATACTCTGAGCCCCGATAATTCTGCTTATGAGGATACTTACGGCTGGGTCTTATATAAAAAACAAAATTATAACGAAGCAAAAAAATGGCTCGAAAAAGCCATGAATCATGATGGTGGTAATGACCCTGTGATGTTGGAACATTATGGAGATATTTTATATAAACTCGGTGAAGCCGAAAAATCTTTGGAATATTGGAATAAAGCAAAATCAAAAGGAAAAGGTTCCGATTTGCTTGATAAAAAAATACAGGAAAAAAAATTAATTGAGGAGTAAGTTTGATATATGATTAAATTAATAAAAAGTTTTTTAGTAATATTTTTTGGCTTGATTGTTTTATCATGTCATACTTCAAAGAAAATTATAATTAACGAGAAAAAAGTAGAAACTCCTATTGATACTGTAAAAACAAAACCTGCTGAAGACCCCACAGTATTCCTGTTTAATAAATTACAAAGCAACCAATTCAAATATAAATGGATAAATGCAAAATTCAATGCTTCTGCAACAATTGATAAAAAAGAAATATCCTTTAACGGCAATCTGAAAATACGCTGCGACAGTGCTATATGGTTCTCTTTGTCGGCAATGGGGATTGAAGTTACGCGAATTTTAATTTCCAATGATTCCCTGAAATATATTTATAGATTAAAGTCAAAGTATTTTGTCGGTGATTTTAAGTATTTGAATCAGTTGTTTAACACCGACCTTGATTATGACATGCTTGAGTCATTCCTTACAGGCAACGATTTCAGATATTATGAAAACGATAAATTCAAATCATCTATATCAAAAGATAATTATTTGCTTTGGACGGTTGGCAGACGCAAATTAAAAAAATCAAAAACTGATACCGACCCTTCACGGCTTTTTATTGAAGATATATGGCTTAATCCCGAAAATTACAAAATCATAAAACATTTTATAAATGAATTCAAGCAGGGAAGAAAGCTTGAAGTAGAATATTCGGATTTTAGAAGTGTTGACGGGCAGATTTTCCCATTTAAAATGAATTTTGATATTAATGCTGAGAAAAAAATAAATATCAAAATAAATTTTACGAAATTTGTTGTTGATGAGCCGCAAACATTTCCATTCAATATTCCTGATAGTTTTAATAAAATAATAAAATAATTTTTTTATGCTGCATCAGAACAGAATAAGGTTTGGTTTTATATTAATCTTACTTTGTTTATTATTTTTTTTTAATACCCTGAATTTATCATATTCTCAAAGCAAAGACAAATTACAGAAAGATAAAAGTAAAATTGAAAAAGATATTGAATATACAAACAAGCTTCTCAAGGAAACAAAAAAGAACAAACAAATTTCGCTCAGCCAGTTGATGATTCTTAATAATAAAATAAGCATGCGCGAAGATTTAATTGAAGCTCTGAGCGAAGATATTACAGGATTGGATAATAAAATATTAAGCACTTCGTCAATAATAAAAAATCTGGAACAACAACTTCATGGATTAAAAGATGAATATGCACAAATGATTTATTATGCCAATAAAAACAGAAGCTCATACAATATTTTACTTTTTATTTTTTCTGCAAAAGATTTTAATCAGGCATATAAACGACTTAAATATATGCAGCAATACAGCAAATATCGAAAAGAGCAAGCTGAGATGATTATTAAAACCGAAATGAAACTTTCACAAAAAGTTTCGGAATTGAAAGAGAAAAAAAACAGTAAGGAAACAATACTGAAAAATAAAGAAACCGAAAAAGAAAAATTGTCAAGGGAAAAAGAGGAAAAAAATATTGCAGTAAAAAAACTTAAAGTAAAAGAAAAGGAACTTATTGCTACATTGAAAGAAAAAGAAAAAGCAGCTAAGAAACTTCAACGAGCTATTGAGTCTATTATTGCTGAAGAAATAAGAAAATCAACGGAAGTGAAAAAAGCAAAAAAAGTTAAGGATAAGATTAAGGTTAAGGATAAGGAAGAAAAAAATGTTAATTCAATATATGAATTAACTCCCGAAGAGCAGATTATTTCAGATGATTTTGCAAACAACAAGGGGAAATTGCCATGGCCATCGGAAAAAGGAGTTATAGTAAGCTCTTTCGGTTCGCACCCGCATCTTGTATTGCCGAATGTTAAAATTAATAATAACGGTATTGATATAGGTACAAATCAGGGAGCGACATGCAGGGCAATATTCAGTGGAAAAGTTACGGGCATTGTTTCAATTCCCGGAGCGAATAAAGCCGTAATTGTCCGACACGGCAACTACCTGACTGTTTATTCAAACTTGTTCGAGGTTTATGTTAAAATGGGCGAAAATATAAAAACAAAACAAAACATAGGTAAAATATATACCGACCCAAGCGATTCAAAAACCGAACTTCATTTCGAAATATGGAATGGCAAAAAAACTCTTGACCCTTCATTGTGGATTAGTAGGAAATAATAGTCATTTGTCAATAGTCGTTAGTAAAAACTTCGAAGTTTATTATTCGATGTTTGATTTATTTATCTTTGTATTTTCAAAATCTTTGCCATGAGAATTCTTTCTGCAAAACAAATCAAAGAGGCCGATGCATATACGATAACAAACGAGCCGGTAGAATCCATTGACTTGATGGAACGTGCCGCAAAGGCATGTTCGGGGTGGCTCACAGATAACTTCAATAAAAATTATAAAATAAAAATATTCTGCGGATGCGGAAATAATGGAGGTGATGGATTGGCTGTTGCCCGCCTTTTATCTGCAAAAAAATATAATGTTGAGGTTTTTATTATTAAACATTCCGACAAGTTTTCGGATGATTTTAAAATAAATGAACAACGTTTGAAAAAAATCAAAACAGTTAAAATAACCGCCATTTCATCAAAAGAACAAATTAAAAATTTTAAATGTGAACAAAAGTGCGTTATTATTGATGCAATTTTCGGTTCGGGTTTATCCAAACCTGTTGAGGGATTAGCTGCCGATGTTATTTATATAATGAATAAAACAGAAGCAGTGAAAATTGCAATTGATGTTCCATCGGGTTTATTTTGTGAAGATAATTCAAAAAATATTTTTAATAATATTTTTAAAGCCGACTATACTCTCACTTTTGAATTGCCGAAATTATCTTTTATGTTTCCGGAAAATGCCGAATACATTGGCGATTTTGTGGTGTTGCCTATCGGCTTAAATTCTGATTTTATAAATAAAGCAGAAACGCAAAATTTTATTTTAACATTTGGAGATGTAATACCTAATCTTAAAAAACGTAAGAAATTTGCACATAAAGGAAATTTCGGACATGCTTTGCTTTTATCGGGAAGTTATGGAAAAATTGGTGCCGCTGTGCTGGCTTCAAAAGCATGTTTACGCACCGGTGTGGGATTGCTGACCGCACATATTCCGAAGTGCGGCTATAACATTTTGCAAACCGCTATTCCCGAAACAATGCTCGACATTGATGAAAATGAAAATATTATTTCATCTTTTATTGATATTTCGAAATATTCTGCCGTTGGTATTGGTCCCGGAATAGGCACTGAAAAAGAAACTCAAAGCGCTTTAAAGCTGATAATTCAGAATGCAAGCTGGCCATTGGTTTTTGATGCAGATGCAATAAACATTATTGCCGAAAATAAAACTTGGCTTTCATTTTTACCATTGAATTGCATATTCACTCCCCATCCGCGTGAGTTCGAACGATTATGCGGAAAGCCAAAAAATGAAGTAGAACGCCAGCAAATACAACGCGATTTTACGTATAAACATCAGGCATACCTTGTTTTAAAAGGCGCGCACACTTCCATAACCTGTCCCGATGGAAATATTTATTATAATTCTACGGGAAATCCAGGAATGGCTACAGCCGGCAGCGGTGATGTGTTGACAGGAATGATTTTATCATTGGTGGCTCAAGGATATTCTTCAAAGGAAGCATGCATTATCGGAGTTTATCTGCATGGGCTGGCAGGTGATATTGCAGCCGAAGAAACCGGCTATGAATCTCTCATAGCAGGTGACATTATCGAAAATATCGGGATGGCATTTAAAATGCTGAAATAAATATAATTTGTTCGTTAACAAAAAATGATTATATTTGTAACTTAACCAATTAATTTAAATAATTTTTATGAACATTTTTATTGGAAGTCTTCCTTATAGTTTAGAAGAATCTAAACTGGGGGAGTATTTTGAAAACTACGGTGAAGTTTCCTCAGTTAAAATCATTACTGATAAATTCACAGGAAGAAGTAAAGGTTTTGGATTTGTTGAAATGCCAGATGATGAGCTAGCTCAAAAAGCAATTGATGAATTAAATGGTACTGAAATCCAGGGACGTTCTATTGTTGTTAATAAAGCGGAAGAGAAAAAAGAAAGAACCGGAGGAAGCGATTCCAGAAGAGGAAATGACCGCGGAGGTTACAATAAAGGCGGTTATAATAAAGGAAATAGCAGAGACGGTAACAGACGATCTAGTTATTAAGGATTTTTCAGGTATTTGAATCCCTTTTAATCAGAAAAGTTTATTAATTCTAATTAATCCCGACAACTAAGTTAGTCAGGATTGGTTCTGTTATTTTATTAACGAAATCAGAAAATGTTTTATTTTATCGAATTTTGTTAGTATACTGCTGTATTTTATTTTTCTATCTCACCGCCGCTACATTTCCCAGCACTTATCATTATAGAACCAAAACTTTATTCAATAATAATCTTACTTGTTTTTACAAACCTGCTGTTTATCAATTTTACAAAATAAATTCCCTTTGAATAATTTGTAATATTTACAGGCATTATAAAATTATCATTACAAACAACTCTTTTAGAAAGAACAATCTGTCCGTTTAGATTTTGCATTTCAATAAGTAAATCACTTTCAATTTTAATATCGGTTAATATTTTTACATAAAAAACATTTATACATGGATTAGGAAAAATGGAAATATTTATTTTATCGATAAGTTTTTCTTTCACAAAATCAACACCACCATCAGTGGTTTTAAGTATTAGTCCGTTGTTTCCTACAACATATCCCGTATCGGGATTAAGGAAGAACAATGAATTTATATGGCTTGATGTATTTGAAATCTGACTGCTCCAGCTTGCATCATTTGATGACTTGAATATAACACCGTTGTTACCGACAGTATAGCATTTCCCGTTTTGGTAACAAAAAATACCATTCAGATTTTCATTAGTAAAATTAATTAATGAATCCCAGTCGCTGCCTGCGTTTGTGGTTTTATATATTTTCCCGTTGTTTCCTGCAATATAGCAAATACTATCGTTTATTAATGATAAACTATTTAACGTATTGGTTGTATTTAATGTGCCGGTTACCCAGAAATTTCCGCCATCGGTAGTTTTAATAATTGTTCCGTTAATGCCAACAGCATAGCCGGTATTATTACGAAAAGAAACAGCTTTTAAAATATAAATAGAAGGGGATAAAACGTAAGTCCAATTGTTGCCGCTATCCGTGGATTTAAGAATAATTCCGTTGTCACCAACGGCAATGCCGGTGGAAGAATTAATGAAATGCAAACTGTTCAACCGGCAATTGTAAGCATTTGAAATTGTTATCCATGTACTTCCGGCATTTGTTGTTTTTAAAATTATTCCACTGTCGCCAACCATGTATCCGTTTGTTAAATCCGTAAAATAAAGAGCATTAAAATATTTATTTTGCGGAGTGGACAATGCTTTCCATGAATTTCCGCCATCGGTTGTTTTAATTACTATTCCACTGTAGTCTGTAATATATCCCGTAGAAATGTTATTAAAAAAAACAGAATTGAAATTATACAGCATCGACAGGGAAATGTCGTTCCACTGTGCATTAACGTTGCTCATTTGAAGCAATAAAAAGAATGAGAATAAATAAAGAAATTTGATTTTTTTCATGTGTATATTTTTTTCATTCAATGTTCAGAGTTCAATTTTTTATGCTTTACGCCTTATTTTTCTTATTACTTACGCCTAAATTCTTACGACTTTTTCGTTTTAATCTTGTTTATAAAATTCGCCAATAATTTTAAATTCAACTCTTCTGTTTTGTTGTCTTCCTTGCGGATTATCGGTTCCGTCAATATTCGTATTTGGAGCTAAGGGATTTGTTTTTCCACATCCTTTCGGAATTAAAAGCTTTTCACTGATTCCCTTATCAACAAGATACTGTACGACACTATTGGCGCGATTTTGCGATAAAATCAGATTATATTGTTCGTCGCCTATACTGTCTGAATATGCCGCTATTTCTACAATTGCATTTGGTAATTTTTTAAGAATGCTTACAAGATAATTTAATTCTTCCATCGATTCGGCTGTTAATGTTGCTTTATCAAATTCGAAATAAATATTTTTCAGTGAATATGTTTTATTTTGTTCCGGTTTTTTCTTGAGGTTAAAATTCAACTTATAATTTTCAAGCTTGGTTAATCCTGTTGTGTTTATGCTGTATTGTTCATCAAAATATCCTTCTTCCGATACATTAAGCTGATAATTTGTATTAGGTTTTAATTTGAGAATAAATTCTTCATTGCTTAAAATCGAATCGGTTGATAAAATAGAAACCGTGTCGGTAATAACTGAGAGAGTGATTACGGAATTCGTAGGCACCTTTGAATCGGAATGTTGTTCAAATACTTTTCCTGTAATGACAAATTCGTTATTATTAAGATATTGAAATTTATAAATATCATCACAGCATGTATTTCCTTCGTCGGTTGTATCATTTACAGCACGATTAGAACTAAAAAAACCCTCTTTGTTTTTTTCAGTGCCTGAGTTTATCAAAATATAATAAAAATCATCAACGCTTGAATTTATAGGACAACCGATATTCACAGCATCTTTCCATTTCGAAAGCGAACCATTAGAACTGAAAACATCAAGACCTCCTATGCTTTTCAATCCGTCGGAACTGAAATATAATGTTTCGTTTTTTTCGTCATAAAAAGGAGTGATTTCATTTCCGGGAGTGTTTATTTTTGTGCCGGAGTTCACCACTTCGGAATAATTATTCTTATTAGTTATGATAGAGTACCAGATATCATAACCACCGTTTCCGCCAGGTCTGTCGGAAGAAAAATATAAAATTTCCTGAGTGCTGTCACTTGCACTAATTGAAATGTTTGGTTGTGTGGTTGAATATCCGGGATAATTAATTACATCAGGTAGTTTGACGGGCTCCTGCCATTTAAGGTTTTTAAATTCGCTTACATATAAATTACATATTGTTTTTGAATTATCATCGGTTTTACAACGTGTAAAATAAAATCTTTTTTTATCGGCTGAAAAAGTTCCATTGGCAGTATGTGCTTTTTCGCTGTTTAAAGTACTGTCAAATTCTTTTTTTAAAATATATTTTCCGTTATCATTTTTTTCGGCAAGATATAATTTTGTTTTGGGTAAACATAAATTATTATTTTCGGAACTGTTGAGCCGCAGAGATGAAAAAATAAGTTTGGTGCTGTCGAATGGTATTGCTGCGAAATCGGAATTTTCCCTGTTTATGCTTGTATCAAGATGCTCAATGATGACAGCGGATGAGTCAATACTTGCTGCTAAAGCAAATTCACAATCTTTAATTTCTTTCTTAACGAGTTTTTTATAATACTGTGCATCCTGACCTTTATATGTTTTAGAGAACTCTGAAAAAGCATTTATTGCCGCTTTGTAATTTCCGTTATATTTCATCATTGAAGCGTATTTAAATTTTGCAAGCGGGTATGCATTGGGGTCAGAAAAGCAGGTTTCTTTATACCATATTTCCGCCTTTTTGTACTTGCGGAGATTGTAATATGACTCTGCAATGTTGTATGAAATATATGCTTTGTTGGGTTCAGTTTCGTAAATTTTAAGATACAAGTCAACCGCAGCATTGTAATTCCCGTTAGTAAAAGCATAATCAGCAAGGCGGATAGTTTTAAATTTATTTGCTTTATTCTTTTTATTAAAATTGAAAAGTTGTGCTGACGCATTGGAAAAGCAAAACGTTAAAACAAATAATATAAAAAATATATGTATTTTATTTTTGAGCATTTTTACAATCTTATACAAGGTATTGAAAATGGAATTTTATTTTTTCCTGATAAAAATTTATCGGTATAAATTATTGAAAATTCAAAACCTCCATTGAAATTAGTTGCCGGATGCAGCTTTGAATTATTAATATCATAGCTAACGCAGACATCCCATTTTTCATATTTAATTCCTGTAATTACAATTATTGCATCTGATGTGCGATAAGCGGCGCCAATTGTAAAATTCAAAAAAACTCCGTTAGTGGTTTTAAAGATATATTCCAATCTGCTGCCAAGATTCAATTCTTTGGCTTTATTCTGCATAATAAATAATATATCTGGTTTTATATTTATTTTTTCGTTAATGACTTTTTTCGCATTGAAGTATAATCCAAATAATAATGGCATTGGTGCAATATTTCCCGATAACGATTCATTGGGCTTTGTTATGTGATGTACGGAAAATCCTCCGTTAATATTTAGATTACCGGGCTTTTGCAATTGGTAGGAAATCCCCGAACTCATATCGAATTTACTGATGTTAAAATTCAAAGTGTTTTCTCCGCTTTGAATATTTGTGTTGAAATCACCAGCTAAATACTGACTTTCGAAAGATAATTTCGTAAAATCAATTTTCTTCTGAAAAAAACCGGCTTGAAATCCTATTGATATTGAATGTTCTTTTTTTGCATCAAGTTTTTTGCAATATGATGTGCTTAACATAAACTGGAAATTACTCAAATGACCTTCACCGCTTCTGTCGTTAATAATTATCAGTCCTGCACCTATAGCATCATCTTTTAACCGGTCCTCAAGAAATTTTGAATCGAAAGAAATGGAGGAAGTTATATAAGGAACGGAAATGCTGTTCCATTGATTTCTGTAATTAGTAATAGCTCTCATGTTTCCATCAATATTTCCTGTGAGGGCTGGATTTAAAGACAGGGGAGAGTTATAAAATTGTGAAAAATGAATATCCTGACAAAAAATAAAATCAGAAACAAGCAATAAAAATAATAATAATATTTTATTTGCATAGGGCATAGGGCATAGGGCATGGGGCGTACAGCTATATGTCAGCAATATTTTCTTAACTTTAAACATTAAACTATTTTAATTTACCTTACTAATGTTACATTTCCCTTTAATAATTTGGGAGTTGTTGAGCTTATCATTTTTGCCAGAATATAATAACTGTATGTTCCTTCTTCCTGTGGTTTACCTTTATAAGTGCCGTCCCAACCAGTATTTATATCATTTGTTTCGAATACCATTTCGCCCCATCTGTTGAAAATTCTGAACTCCAGTGATTGAATAACTCCGCTGTATAATATTCTGAATTTATCGTTCCGTCCATCTCCATTAGGAGAAAATGCTTCGGGAACTTTTATGAAATCTTCGGAAGAAACATAAATAGTTTTGCGTATTGTATCACTGCATCCGGAGCTGTTGAATGTTATAAGTGTAATAGTATATGTTCCGGATGTTTTATAAGTATAAATAGGATTTTTAAGAATCGAAGAATCACCATTACCAAAATACCAAAGCCATCTGTTTCCATAAGAAGATATATTTCTGAAAATAATTGCAGGATTTGTCAAAGAAGGATTTATAGGATTGAAAGTAAAATCGGAAACAGGCCATTTGAATGCATTAATATGAATGATATTATTTTTTGTGCAAATATTATTGGCATATATTACATTCAAATTTACCATATAAGAACCTTGATTTATAAAAGTGTGAGTTGTAATATTGCCTGTGCCGTTGTGTCCATCGCCGAAGTTCCACAGCCATGAGTTAACATATACTGATGTGTCGGAATTGTTTCCCGAAAATGTTAAACTAAAAGGAATACAGCCGGCAGTATCTTCGGGAGACAAAATAATAACGGGAGCTTTGTTAACTTTTATTGTTTTTGTTATGGTTGATAAACAACCGATGTCGCTTAATGCGTAAAGAGAAATGTTATATTTACCCTGATTGCTGAATGAGTGAGTGGGTGATACGACAATGCTTGTATTTCCGTCTCCAAAATTCCATGTATATGAATCGGGAAAAATATGTGTTGTTGTATTTATTAGAGCCATATTTCCAGTGTTGCAAAATACAGTATCGTCAAGATTAAAACCGGCAATAATATTTTCGAGATATATTTTTTCTGTTTTCGGAACTATATAAGTGCAACCGAGAGAATCCCGCAATAGTAAACTTGGAGTATATGTTCCGGGTTTTGAATAGAAATGTATTATGCTGTCTTTATTGCTTGATGAAGAACGATAAACAACGCTGCCATCACCAAAATCCCAAAAATAATCAATGGTGTTTTTGGTATTTGCAGCAAACAAAACCGTATCGGGGTTGCAAATTGAATCAGGATTGAAAGACAGATTTCCTACGGGTCCGCCTACCTTTACAAATGTGTTTTTTATCAATGAGTCGGAACATCCTTCATTATTTGAAACAATTAATTTAACATCGAAATTACCAGAAGTAATAAATAGATGAGCTGCATTTTGCTGGTTTGAAAAGTTGCCATCGCCAAAATCCCAGTGCCATTGGTTTACATCGGAAGAAGACAAATCGAAAAAGATTACTGCTAATGGTGGACAATCTGTAGAAACAGGATTTCCGTTGAAGTTTGCAGTTGGCTTTTGTTTCATGAGTATATTACTCATCGTTTTTTTATGACTGCAACCCGATGAATCAGTTACTGTGAGAGAAACAGTATATGTTCCTATTGAGTTGTATTTATGTTTTGGATTTAAAACGCTACTTGTGGTGCCATCACCGAAATTCCATGAGTATGTTAGTTTATAACCCGAAGAAGAATTCATAAAGAATAAAGAATCGCCATAGCAAAGGTTACTGTTTTGTATTGAAAAATTTGCTAAAGGTCTAATGTGTATGAGTTGTTTTTTTATAACAGTATCTTCACATCCAAAGATATTTTTCACATAAAGTGTTACGGAATAATTACCGGAAATTGAATATGAATGAACAGGATTTTGAACTGTATCGAAAGGACTGCCATCGCCAAAGTCCCATCGCCATTTGGTTACCGTATAATCGGAAATTGTAGTATCTGTAAAAAAAACCGGAGCTCCGGGACATGCTGTGGTATTGCTGACTGTAAATCCTCCTTTTATACCTGCTTTGCTAACGATTTTGATAGTGTCTGTTGATACATAAGTACAGACCAGAGTATCATTTTTTAAATCACCACAACACAAATAATAAACGTTTACTTTCAATATGCGTTTTACAATATAAGTTCCGATGTCTTTATAGGTATGAATGGGATTTCTGTATGTGCCTTTAGTTCTCCCGTTGTGATTGCCATCATGGTTATGTTTGGGATAAATAATTGTATCGGTACCCGTAACTCTGTACGGGAAAATTATTTCGTTAATACCGGGAATATAATCCAAGAAATCATAATAAATAGAATATTGAACTTTATCATTAACAAGAGTATCACCATCACCAAATTCCCAGTAATATTGTTTTATTTCACCATAGAAACTTATAGAAGTATCTTTAAAATAAAATGTTATTCCCTGGCAGGTAGTATCTGCAGTGGGGGTAAACCCATTAACAACACTATCAATTACCAGCATATAATCCGGGTTACAATCGCCGCAGCCGCCAGTTTTTGAAGTGAAGTTTCTTGTTATAATGTTAAAACCATAACGTCCGGCTTTAGTAAAATTAATAAATGTAGTATCCAAAGGATTTAAGATGGTATTTATTCCCGTTTGTAAATCTGTCATTTTGAAATCAACTGTAGTATCAGCCCCGATGGAGCAGTCGTAAAAACCTAATTTTACGGGAGGATAGCAGGCAGCCATATCAGTAGTTGAACCTTCAGATGAATCAGGTCTGAGATGACATATTCCCGACCTGGGTTTTACATTCCATATTCTTTTATATATTGTATCATTACAACCGTTAAATCCTGCAACAAAAAAAATAGTATCCAAACCCATTGGTATATGTCCTGTATTGAAAACAGGATTTTGTACTTTAGATGAGTCCATAAGTTTAAGTTTTAAATATGGAATGTATACAAAACTCCAGAACCAATTATTGGTATGGATTGAAGTATCGTTGAATCCTGATAGGTCCCAGGATTGATACCAATTATGAAAGCACAAAGTATCAACAGAAAATACAGAATTGAAACAATTGCCTGCTGGAGTAATTGTAAAATCAATGAAATCGGGCTTGATTCCTGCTTTTATATAATCTGAAATTGCAAGTGTATCATTGCAACCATTAATTGTTTTTATTATTAAAGTAACTGAATATTTTCCGGTATCTGTATAAATATGAGTTGGGGTTGGCAGATTTGATGTTGTCCCGTCACCGAAATTCCATAAACGGAAATTTATAGCTTCAATAGAAATGCTTTTATCTGTGAACTGAACCTGTAACGGAATACAACCTTCAGTAGGAGTGGCTTCAAACTTTGCAATAGTTCTGACTATTGATATAACTTTTGTAATAGTATCAGTGCATCCGAAATTGTTTGTAACGATAAGTTTTACATTGAAGTTTTTGAACTTTACTGAGGAAGCAACAGAATATATATGAACCGGATTTTGAACTACTGAACTATCACCATCACCGAAAACCCAAAAATAACTTGAAATATTCGTGCCTGTGGAAGTATTTATAAAATTTACCTGAAACGGGGATGAACAAGAAATACTGTCAGCAGTGAAATTTGCCTTGGGTGGAATATATACTTTTGTTGTTGTATCCATACATCCATTGCCGATTGTGGATATCAGCGTTATAGTAAAAGGGGTTTTCAAATAATAATCATGAGAAGGGTTTTGTATATTTGAGTTAAACCCATCGCTAAAACTCCAGTTCCACGATGAAGGAGACGGAGTTGATAAATCGTGAAAATTGACAATGAAAAAAGGGGCAACAGTATCGCAGTTGACGTCGTAAATGAAATCTGTTTTATAATTTTTTACAATTAAATCTTTCGGAAATGTATCTCTGCATCCTATGTTATCTGTAACAATCAAGTTGACTTTAAAAGTGTCGGCTGTATTGTAAATATGTGTCGGATTTACCGCAATAGAAATTGTACCATCGCCAAAATTCCATCGGTATGATAGCTTGTCACCGCTTGATGAATCAATAAAAATAACATTTGCCGGAGGTGCGCAGCCAACAATGGAATCGTTAAAATGAGCTTTTGGTTTATGTACTTTTATGTAATTGTTGATAAAGAAAAAATTCTGACAACCGTTAGCATCTTTAACTATAAGATAAACGGTATAATTGCCTGCCGAGTCATAGGTATGTGTTGGGTTTTGTGAAGTTGAATAACTTCCGTCTCCGAAATTCCAGAACCAGCTTGTAATGACACTTGATTGCGGAACTGATGCATCGGTGAAATTAACCTTGAAGGGTGCACAGCCAGCAGTATCTTTTGTATTAAATTTACTTTCAGGCGATGAATATGCTCTGATATAATAAGGTTTTATTAAAGTATCACTTCCGGAAATATTAGATGCTACAAGCTTTACCGTATATGCACCCGGCGTGACATAAAATGATGTCGGATTTTGCAGAATCGAAGTGTTTCCATTACCGAAATCCCAAAACCATGATGTGGGATTGCCTGTCGACAAATCAGTAAACTGAATGATGGCTGGTGTGCATTCAACTGTTTTGTCGGAAGAAAAAATAGCAGTTGGCTGAGCAAAAAGGAATGATGTTATAAATAGAAGAAAAAATGAAAGTATGAGTTTTATTGACTGACTGTACGAACTACTCCGGGCGTTCTTAAAAAAAATATTATGAGCTTTCATATTCATTGTTGTCAATCTGATAAAATAAAACATAAAATATTTTTATCAAATATAGTAAATTTATTGCTTTTTTTAATCTTGATTTTAAGTAATTATGACTCTAAAGTTTATTATACGAAGAAAAGGTATTTTTGTTTGCTTTTACTAACGTGAGTTTGGAATTTTAAAAATGAGAATTAAAAAGATAATTATTTTGTTTTGGAAGATAAGTTGGTTTATTTTGAGGAGTTAGCCACAACTGTGATAATTCAAAGCTGTATTACCCATTAATTTTAATTTCTCTTTTTAATAAGGCACCATAAATATAGTAAAGTTGCCTGAGAAAAATATTTTTTTAACCGGTAGGTTTTTAGCATAGTATTACTAAAATTTCAAAGTTTAGTAAAGCTAATAAAAAAACCCGCAGGAATTTCCTGCAGGTTCTTTGCACTGACAATCGAAACAAGAAGTTTTTCTATTTTACAATCATTATTTTTTCTTGAATTGTATTACTTTCCAAAACAACAGAAAGAGTATAATACCCTGCCGGAAGTGTTGAAACATCAACTATGATATTTTTTGAATTAACTTTTTCATTATATACTTCCCTGCCTGTAATATCTGTAATTTTCAGTTCTCCCTGTATTGACTGACTTAACGAAACTTCTATCCTGTTATTAGAAGGATTTGGGAAAACAGAATTCAGAGAAACTGTATTTTCTCTAATACCTGCTGCTGCATCCACAACTATAAGTTGTTGAATAAAACCTGATTCTCCTCTGTTGGCTTTGGTTGTTTCACATGTAGAACTGCTGCATCCATTGGCATCAGTAATGGTTAAGCATATATTATAATGACCGGGAGTAGCATAAGTATGCGATGGATATTGCAGTGTGGAAGTACTTCCATCACCAAAATCCCAAAGATAGCTGAATGGAGCAGTGCCTGTTACAGAAGGGTAGGCATACCATAATAATGAATTTGTACCACTACTATCTTGCACTAAATATATGTCTGCATTGCAATTATTCTGTCCGTTTCCAATAACAATTGTATTGCAATACGCATCACTGCATACTACATTTTGTTGATTTGAAATTTCAGATACTGTCAGACAAACATTAAATGTGCCGGTAGTTGAATAAATATGGCTCGGATTTTGAATATTTGATGTTGTACCATCACCAAAATCCCATACCCAATTATTTATGTTGCTGCTTGATGATGTACTGTTAAAATAATATGTGTTATTAATATTAACAGAATCCTTATAAGAAATAAATGAAGCAACACAGTTTCCGGTCGGGATGGAATCGTTTCCATTATCATTGCCAACTATCACATTACTGCAATACGTGTCACTGCATATTATATTTTGCAGATTAGAAATTTCAGATACTGTCAGACAAACATTAAATGTGCCGGTAGTTGAATAAATATGGCTCGGATTCTGGATATTTGATGTTGTACCATCACCAAAATCCCATACCCAATTATTTATGTTGCTGCTTGATGATGTACTGTTAAAATAATATGTGTTATTAACAGAATCTTTTTGATAAATAAATGAAGCAATACAAGCGGAGTCATTTCCATTCGGGATGGAGTCATTTCCGCCTTTTAGCGTTTTCATGGAGGTTGAATTAAAATCAACCCTGTTGTTTGCGGTATAACCGCTTGCTATAATTCCTGTAAATATCAGGTTTAACAGCAACTTTAGAATAATCTTTTTCATTTTTTTAAGTTTTTAGTGATTAATGATTTTTAATTTCATCAATAAGACACTAACTTTTAAAAAGGTTGCCTGAGAAAATAAAAAAAGAATTTATTAGAATTTAAAATTCACACCGGCATTTAATCCTGCCGATTTTATTTTTTGATTTATCCCAAATGAATTTTTGAAGATAGAATTAAACGTACAATTGAATGAAGGTTCCGCAACAATACTTATTTTATCATTTAACTTATAACAAAAGCCCAACCTGCATATAAAATTAAAGAAATTGCTTTGGAAAGGGAAATAATTTTTATTAAAATCAACTACTTCTTTTAAATCGGTTGAAATAATTTTGCCTTTTGAAGAAAGATAAAATGCAACTGACGCTCCCATGGTAACCCGCAATGTAAATTTGTTCTTTCCAAATTCGTATCCGATGAGCAAAGGTATTTCAAAATACCTTAATGAGTTTATTGACTTTATGTTTTCATCTTTCGATACAGGTGAGCTAATGTGTTTCCAATTACTATCTAACATTGGTAAATTTTGATTGGTGCTATCATAGCCAATTGTATCAATTTTCAAAAAACTTTTACTTGTATCATAACCTGTGATTTTATTTATTGAAAATTTACTTTTTGTTATATATTCAGAATAGTTAATTCCACTTTTAATAAAAAACTTTTTGATATTATATTTTGCTTCTGCTCCAAAAGAATATGATAATGCTGGTTTTTCATATTCTTTTATTTTATTTATATAATCTTTAAATTCAACAGAAGACAAAGTATTAATTGCACAAAACGGAGAACCATAAATATCAACAGAAAATTTATTTTTACGAACGTAATCTGCAGGTAATGGTGGATTATTCTGAGTGATGCTTGTTGAGTCGGATTTAACATTAGTTAAAGTGTCTTTTTGTGATTTTTTGTTTTCTGCAGGCAAATTATTTTGAGGTTGTTGTTGATTTGAAACTTCATTTGGATTATTCGTCTTTTCATTATTTTCTTTACTTGTTATATTATTTGTGTTTGGAATATTGTTAGTAATAGTATTTGTTTTAATTATCGGTTTTTTATTACTCGTTTTCGTGGAAGCAACATTTTTTTTATTTGTACTGGAATTAGAATTTCTTGACTTGGTTTCATTATTATTTGTTTTATCAATCCCGGCAGTTGATTTAGTTTCTTTAAACATTTTCTTCTTTTCTGTATTGCCTGCAACAAATGGCTTTTCATTTGCCTTTCCTGATTGCTTTTTAATGTTTTTCTCGTTCTTTGTTGTTTTGGATTCAGTATTTATTTCAGCAGATTCTGTTTTTGTTTTTTCTTTTCCCGCTTTTAAATTGCCTGATTTTTCGGCACTTTGCTTTCCTTCATTTCTTTCTATTTCAATATTTTCGGTATTATTACCTTTAGCATTGTTTGAAAAAGTTGCGTTTACAGCTTTTTTCTGAATTGCATCATGATTAGTTTCATTTGATGAATTTTTAATGCTGAAATTTCTTGAAATAAGAACTTTGTTATAAGCAGTATTAACATTTGATTTGGCATTATAGCTAAAATAAGTAGTTGCACAGAAAGAAAATATTATAAGAATATCAACTATCTCAAATAAAAACAAATTTGTGCCATTTAAAAATCCTTTTGTCAAAATCTTTTTAAGGAATAAATCTTTTTTTACTCCTTTCAAAAGCCCGGAACCGGGTTCGACGCGATAGTTTTCCAAACCTCCTTTAAAAAACTTATCTATATTTTCTAAATCATTTTTCATTTTACTATAATATTAGTTAAATGATTTTTATTTTCAAATTTAAAGTACTCATTTACTTTTTTCTTTAAATAATTTCTTGCTTTAAATAATTGCGATTTTGATGTGCTTTCGGTTATTCCAAGCATTTCGGCAATTTCCTTGTGTCCGTATTCTTCAAAAACATAAAGGTTAAATACGGCTCTGTAACCTTCGGGTAAACTCTGAATTATTTCGAGCAACTCTTTTTCACTTAGTATTGCTTCTTCGTAATTTTCTTCTTCCACTTCTAATTTGTCTTCAATTTCATCAATATCCTTATGGAAGAAATGCTTAAGATTATCCCTGTGATAATTCAAAGCTGTATTAACCATTATTTTCTTCATCCATCCTTCGAAAGAACCTTCAAACTTGTAATCTTTTATTTTTAAAAATATTTTCACAAAACCCTCCTGTGCAATATCTTCGGCTTCATCTTTATTTCTCGAATATCTCATGCAAATAACCAGCATAGTTGGTGCATACCTGTCGAAAAGCATGGTTTCAAAACTACGCTTTCCAGCCATACATCCCTCAATTAAAACCTTATCGTCTAACTGTATTCTTTCTGAAATACTCATTAACTTATATTTCTCTTTTTAATAAGACACCATAAATATAGTAAAGTTGCCTGAGAAAAATATTTTTTTAACTGGTAGTGTTTTAGTATGAGACAACCTCTGTCAAATAGGTGCTATGAAATGCAGAAAAACTGCCGATTCGCCAAGCATATTTATAGAATATTCCAAGCGGAAAACCTTATCGTAATATGTTACAAAATCAATACCTATGCCACCGCCGTATATGAATGTATTTGAAAGAGGATTGTTTCGCTTTAATTGCTCATCTGATACATAAGCGGCGTCACCGAATAAATTCACGTATAAAGCATAATGTATAGTATTAAATTTTTCGGTTTTTATGAAATTGAATTTATGAATTCTTGTTGGTAAAAGTGCATATTTAAAGTTCGATTTATATAATGCAAAATGTTGTCCATCCATCACGTAGTATTCAAATGAACGAACAAAGTCGTTTCCATAACCTAATGATTTCTGAATGTAATATGGCTGAAATGATTTATTAGAAATCTTAGCGCTCAAACTGTTTGCAAAATATAACCTTTTACTTATAGTGAAATATTCACAGAACGAAGTATTGATATATGTTATGTAGAGATTATTATCATTTATTATGCCTATTCCGTCTTTTGTCAGACTAATATCAAAATAATAACCACTTAAAGGATATGCTTTCGAATCCCTGCAATCTCTTTTATAAAGATAACTCAGTGATAAGTATTCTCTCTGAGTTTTACCATTATTAATATATTCTTTGCTTAAAACTGATAGTGAATCTGAGATTCTGGTATTATTATAATAAATTTCAAGATTATGTGTGTTGTAAATTCCTTGCCTGTATGAATAAATTATTTCTCCTTCATAATCAATTCTTGCAAAGCGTTGGTGCTCCCTGAAATATACAAGTTTATTACTTGTAGAGGTATAAGGTATTTCGTGAAAGCGTGAATGAGCAAAAGAAACGCTAATGCCGCTTCTCTGATTTTTATTCAAATAAGGAATTTTATACGAAAATCCGTATTCTTCTTCGTAGCCCATTTTTACAAGAAATTTAAGTATTTCTTTTCTTCCCCTGAAATTTTCTCTTACGAGAAAAAGTCCGTAGTTAGTGCGACTCAAATCTTTTTCTTCGAGCCATGTATTAAAGTTTCTGTCGGCAATTTCAAACAGGGGATACGGCCATGTGTACCATCTCTCAATAACATTTATTCTAAGTGTTACTTTTTTGTTTTCTTTAATATTATAATCAATGTTTACAAAATTGAACAATGATGTATTTAAAAGGTTTTCCCTGCTCGTCTTTATGTATTTGCCGAACATTATTTTCCCGACAGTATCATTTTCTTTATACTGAAGCTCGCGCAATATTATATGCCTTCTTGTGATATTGTTGCCGGTAATGATTATACTATCTATTATATAATATTCATCTGTAGATTTATCGGGAAAAATTTTCCCTGTAGCATTATTTAGAGCAATATCCTGCGATTTTAAAAAAAAAGTAAAAAACAAAAAAAATACAATGATAAATATTGGAATTATTCTTTTCAAGCGGATTTATCCTTATTAATTCATCAACTTTTTTATTTTTAGATACGAGCTGCAAGCTTCGAGCCAAGAGAAAGAAAGAAAATAACAACAAATAAAGAATCTTTTAATTTTTTAATCTTTCAATCTTTTATTTTTTTTAAATATTTAAGTAATTCATAAAAGAATCATATCTTTCTTTTAAATCATCATAAAAATTATCTTCACCGAAAGATGCTTTTATAACATAATCGTATCGCGTAAATGTCTTTAAAATGGGAGTTATATCGGTTCTGTTAACTTTAAGAGTAACATCAATTTTTGTAGAATCGGGATGTGCTGTTACGAACATATTCAGAATTTTTGCATCATTGGATTCCACAATCTGCGAAATCTGTGCAAGTGTATAGTCGTTGCTGTTTAACTCAAGGATTATTATTCCACCGGGATTTTGAATTGCAGTGAATTCGGCGAATTTTATTAAAAGAGTTTTTAAAGTTATTGCTCCCAGATAATTATTTTTATCGTCGAGCACCGGAATTAATGATAATTGTAGGAACGACATTAATTTTAAAACATCAAGTATATGCTGACTTCTCAATACATAAGGTTTGGTTAATGAAAGTGAATGATTTCCGAGTGGTTCATCTGGCTCGTTGATATCCAGAATATCATTTTCGGAAATCAATCCGAGAAACTGTTCATTATTAACAATAGGAAGATGTGTAACTTTATATTCCTCCATCATAGTTAATGCTTTGTTGGCATTATCCGATGTTTTCAGTGAAGGGATTGAATATGATATTAATTCTTCTGCAATCATAAAAATAAATCCGTATTAAGTTTTTATTTGTGCTGCAAGCCAAGAGCTACGAGCTACAAGCCAGATATTTTAATCTTTTAATCTTTATTTTTTTTATCTTTTTAAATAATATATTACACAAACATACATTTTTTTTTAGTTTTGTAATTAATTTTATTAAAAAAGATGACAAAGTTAAGTATCAACATAAATAAAATAGCAACACTCCGAAATGCAAGAGGAGGAAATCTGCCAGATGTTATTAAGGTTGCTATTGACTGCGAAAGATTCGGTGCCGATGGAATTACCGTTCACCCGCGTCCCGATGAGAGGCACATTAAATATAAAGATGTTTATGATTTGAAAGATGTGTTAAAAACCGAATTCAATATTGAAGGATATCCATCAGAAAAATTCATAAAGCTTGTTTGCAATGTTAAACCTGCTCAGGTTACTTTAGTTCCCGACCCTCCCGATGCCATCACTTCAAACGCAGGATGGAATACAAAATTGAATAAAAAATTTCTATCAGATATTATTGAGAAATTTAAAAATGAAAATATAAGAGTTTCAATATTCATTGACCCTATTGTGGAAATGCTCGAAAATGCTGTGGAAACCGGTACCGACAGAATTGAATTATATACCGAAGCTTTTGCAAAAGATTTTTATTCCAATAGGGAAAAAGCAATAAAGCCATATATAGAAGCTGCAAAATATGCCAACGAACTCGGATTCGGAATTAACGCAGGACATGATTTGAATATCGACAATCTGAATTATTTCGCAAAAAATATCCCATCTCTCCTCGAAGTTTCCATAGGTCATGCTTTAATCTCCGATGCTATTTATTTTGGATTGGAAAATACAATTAAAATGTATTTGAATAGTTTAAAGTTTAAGGTCTAAAGTTTAAAGTTTTGCGAAATTTCGCATTTGTCAATATTTCTTGGCAGTTTGCAGTTGAATATTTTTTTAAGTTTCTCGCAGAGCCGCAAAGTTTTTCTTTGTTTGACTTTTGACCCGTTAGGCAATTGTTAATGTTGAATGACCAATAACTTTAAACTTTAGACCTCAAACTTTAAACTCTCTTCATTTTCGAACAACTATTTTTTTTACAAACTTTTTAGTATCACTTTTAATTTCCATGAAGTATATACCATCAGCAATGCTTTTGAGGTCAATGGAATTAGTTTGTATTTTATTGACAAGAATTTTATCCGAATATATTATTTCGCCGGTAAGATTATAAATTTTAATATTTACCGTTTCAACATTTTTAAACAAAAAATCCATAGTGAATTCGCCGTTGTTGGGATTTGAATAAATTGCAACTTCGCTTGTATCGCTGCTATACCTGACGCACCCGATAACAGTTTCACCCATTCTGGAACATCCATTTGCATCAGTTACGGTAACAGAATAATCTCCGCAATGTAGATTAACCGCAACCATATTGGTTTGCATCGGTTTCGTATTCCATGAATATGTGTATGGCAATGTTCCTTCATTCACATTGACCAACAAAGACCCATCATCGCAAGTCAGACAAAGAGATTTTTTTATATTGAAATCTGTAATTTTGGGCACGGAATTCACGGTAATAATGGAGTTTCCTGTAACTTGATTTAAAGCAGCATCTGTAATTGTAACCGAATATGTAGCAGTAGTATCAGGAGTTACAGTAATTGTGGATGTGGTTTGAGTGTTGCTCCATGAGTAGCTGTAATAATTCGCACCGCAAATCGCATTTGCAGTTATAGTTGACGTTTCTCCCCTGCAAATAGTATCTTTTGCACTAAAATTAACAGACATTACATTGCAAACAAAAAATTCTCCGATATATGGAACATAATTATATGCAGTACAGCAAACTCTAAATGTATCGCCAAGATTTAACACGGGAAGGGTGAAGGATACGCTTCCACTTGATATTGTTCCTGTTCCGATAATGTCATAATTATCTTTTCTGGTCAAAGCAACACTTGCACCTTCAATAGGGCAATTAACATCAAAAGATAATGTTCCGGGTAATATGCTTGGGAAATGGTTTGCTGTAAGTACTTTCGGAGTATCAGTTCTGAGCATCAATGATGGGTCGCCGAAAATTGTCCATGTGTCTGCCATTAATGTATCGGAATAAGCATCAAGCATTTTGTTTATGCCGTTAAAGGAAATTCCACCGAAAGTATGTTTTATATTGCCTGAATATGACTCGGTAAGAATATTATTCATTTCATCTTGTCCTGCCATTGGCGGGTCCCATGATTGATTAACAGTTGACATTAATGCAGCTACAGCTCCTTTCGGATTTCCTGAAATATCAACTGCTCTTAGCCATGCTTCGGCAAAGCATGTCTTTCCGTCGAAATCGCCATTTATACAGGCAACAGAAAAAATAAAAGGCAGACAACTTATATTATTCAAGGTACTATTAATATAAGAATTACTGAATCCCGAAGTGGTCCATGCATAGGTTGAGCCATGCCCCGTATAATTTATAATTCCTGCTCCATTATTAATTTCCGAAGCGACCATTGATGCTGATGGATTGTTGGCAGCATCCTGCTCGTCATGGCTTCCATCGAACAGTTCGGCACAATAATGATATTTGTAATTTATTAGTATATTTCTGATAGCACGTTCATGTTGCCAGTCGTATTCACTATTATCGCCAGGACCTTGGTCGGAACCAATGCATAACCCTTTTCCGAAATCACCTGTAATTACCGGATTTTTTTCATACTCCAGAAATCTTCTCACCTGTGTTTGCACATGCGAAATATTTTCTGCTGATATACGTCCTACAAGTATTTCAGAATAATGGTCGTTTCCTGTAATGTAGCCATATATATTGTCAGAAGTATTTCCCGAATTGTCGTTTGAAGGAATCTGAGCAGCATCGCCCACAAGAACAAGAAAAGCTAGTCCTTTGGTATTATAATAATTAGCAACAAATGTTTTAATATCCGATGAAGTGTTTCCAATGGAATCAATATTTACTATTTCACAGGAAATTCCTTCGGTTTTTTTCCAGTTGACGAAAGGTTGCATTTCAGCCATAAACTGTCCGTAGCAAATTACAAGCATATTTCCCTTTTCAGTAACCGGAGTATATTTTAAGGAGTTGTAATTCAGAAAATGTCTTGAATATAAATTGTTAAATTCCTCAACAATTTTATTTGTATTTTTTGTTTTGTGAAATTGATTTTTTCCGTTTTTACTTTTTGATGAAATTTGAATTGTTAAATCAAGATATACACGCAGGATTTTTGTAACCGGATTATACCGAAAAGGATAAATAACAATTGTTTGACCGCGGTAATCCCTTAGAATATAGGGTTCTTTCAAATCAACAAGTTTTGCAGGAAAAAATTCATTTTTCGAATATTGTTCTCCGTATTTATAAGGAACATCGTCAGGATTGACATTGCGAAGAAGATTTCCTTTTGAGGGAGCTATCAAAATGTTAGGATAATCTTTATATTTTGAAGAGATGACTTCCGCCCGCATTTCATCCATATCAGGAATAAGAATTGATGAAGTAAACTTAACTAAATCGGGTGCACCGGCAATAAGTATGGAGGTTGCGTTTTCGGTATTAATAGAATATTCGGTTCTATTGTTTACTTTTCTTTCAACAAATGTAAAATCATCAAGCGAATAATTTATAATAGTCGTTGTTAAGTTTGATGATACTAATTCTATTTTTCCGGAATTTGCTTTTTTGGAGTTCGAATACTTAATGCAAAAAGAAATATTTGCATTAAGTAATAATGCAATTACAATAAAAAATATTTTTATAATCTTTCTGTCAAACACTTTATTTGAGAATTAAAAAAAATTAAATACATCCTTTATTTTCCGAAGCCAATTTATTAATAGTTTCGGGAGGTAATTTTGTTTTTGCAATATTAAAAACTTCCTTTTTCTGTTGGCAAGTAACGCTTTTAAGCAAATTCATTATGTTTTCATTGTTCAAACTGTTCATAGCAGCAAATCTTATGCCATCCTCTTTATCATTTTTTGCTATGTCAAACAATAATTTCTGGTCGGTTATTTTTTCAGCAGCAGCTTTTCTTGCTTCGGGAAATTCACAGTCCTTGACAATGCTGTAAAGTAAACTGTTGTCGCTTATTTTTTCAATAGCAAATTTTCGTATTTCAGTAAAGTGTGATTTTCGTGCAATATCGGTAAGCACGTTCTGGTCGTTAATTCTTTTCACTGCCGCTCTCACGGCTTCCATGTCTTCATCGTGCTTTGCAATATATACCAATGTATTTAGGTCGTTTATTTTTCCAATTGCCACTCTGCGTACATCGATATAAGAAGAATTTTTGGCAATGTCAATTAATAATGCTTCTTCGGTTATTCGCGACATAGCCGTTCTTCTGATGTTTTTAATGACAGTATTCATTACAATATCGGCAAGTGCTTTCTGACTTTGTATTTTATGAATTGCACCAATGCGAACTTCATTATTGAGTGTATCGTTTGATGCTGTTTTTATTAATTCTTCCTGACTCTGACAAAAAGAATTTGCAAACGAAAACAGCGATATTACCATTAAAAAAGCAATTCTTTTGAATTTCATAATAGCTTTAAGTTTAGGATAAATAAATTCAAATATAGCATTTTTTTACATAAAATAAAAAAGCACCCAATAAATTATTTTGAATGCTTTTTTAATGAAAAAATATTTTTTATTCTTCAACAATATTAACCCATCCGTATTTATCGGGTTCTTCGCCATATTGGATGGCTCTTAATTTATTATAAAGTTTCGTGGAAATTGCACCTGCTTTTCCATCTTTGCAATATAGATATTCTTTCTTTGTTTCTCTGTCAATTATTTTTTTGATTGGAGTTATAACGGCAGCTGTGCCACATGCTCCAACTTCATCAAATTCGCTTAATTCTTCGAGGGGAATTTTTCTTCTTTCAACTTCCAGTCCCATGTCTTTTGCGAGTTCAATCAAACTCATGTTGGTAATTGAAGGAAGTACTGATGTTGATTCGGGTGTTATGTATTTCTTGCCTTTTATAGCGAAAAAATTAGCAGGACCTGCTTCATCAATGTATTTTTTTTCTTTAGCATCCAGATATAAAACGGTTGAGAATCCTTCGTCATGTGCTCTGCCGAGAGATTTTAAACTTGCTGCATAATTTCCTCCTACTTTTATATTGCCTGTTCCAAGTGGTGCGGCTCTATCAAAATCTTTAACAATCTGTATGTTCACAGGGTTAAAACCTTCTTTAAAATAAGGACCAACAGGAGAAACAAAAACCAAAAATAAATATTCAATTGCCGGCTTAACGCCAACCTGTGCACCGGTGCCAATAAGCAAAGGACGAATGTATAAAGAAGCACCAGATTCCATCGGTGGAACATATTTTGTGTTTGATTTTATAGCAGTAATGACAGCTTTTTTAAATAACTCTTTGGGAACTTCAGCCATCATAATGCCTTTCGCCGAATTTGCCATTCGCTTCCAATTTTCTTCCCATCTGAAAATTCTTATTTTGCCATCCTTTCCCCTGAATGCCTTTAATCCTTCAAATGCTTCCTGTCCATAATGAAGACACGTTGCAGCCATGTGTATGTTTATGTTTTCCGAATCGGTGGTTTCAAGTTCGCCCCATTTCCCATTTCTGAAATAACTGCGAACATTATAATCGGTTTTAAAATAACCGAACGAAAGTTTTCCCCAATCAATATTGTTTGCCATGTTTTATGTTTTTTTAATTATTTTTTATTTAATTTTTCTTTATTTGACATCCATGTTTTAAACTTTGTGAACTTTGCAAAAACCTTTGTGTTCTTTGTAGTTTTACAAAAAGACAACTACAAAGTTCACAAAAAAAATTATACAAAGAATACAGAGAACTATAATTAATTATATTATTTTAGTACATAATAATAATGTTATAAAATTAAATAAAATATTTTTTTCAATCAAAATATTTTAAAAGAATAATTATAAAGTAAGTAAAAACACTACTTGTGGCTAATGATTTTACTTAACCTGTATTACTCTGATTTAAGCAAAAGATTTTATTTTGTTAAAAATGCTTTCGGGGTCGAGTTTGCATTCTTTCTGGAGTTCTTCAATAGTTCCCTGCTCAATAAAATAATCGGGAATTCCTAATTTAAGAATATCACCTTTATATTTTTTTTCGTTAGCATAATCAAGTACAACACTTCCAAACCCTCCTTTAATAATGCCATCTTCGATTGTAACAATTTTTTTATAATTTGATAAAACATGATTTAATATTTCTTCATCAACAGGTTTCACAAAACGCATATCAAAATGAGCAATATTAAGTTCCTCGCTTTTCAGTCGTTCGTAAATTTTTGAAATATTGTTTCCAATGTGTCCGATTGAAAGAACGGCAATATCCTTGCCATCACAAATTTTTCTGCCCTTGCCAATAGGGATTTCATTAAAGGATTTCCTCCAGTCGAGCATCATACCTTTTCCTCGCGGATAGCGTATGCTAAATGGTCCATTATTATTAAGCTGTGCAGTGTACATGAGATTGCGTAATTCCTCTTCATTCATAGGTGCAGAAACTATCATGTTGGGAATAGATGTCATGTATGCAATATCGAACAATCCTTGATGTGTTGCTCCATCTTCGCCGACAAGTCCTGCTCTGTCTAAGCAAAAAACAACGTGGAGTTTTTGTATGGCAACATCATGAATTATCTGGTCGTAAGCTCTCTGAATAAATGAAGAGTAAATATTGCAAAACGGAATTAGTCCACGGTTAGCCATACCTGCAGAAAAAGTAACAGCATGCTGTTCCGCAATACCGACATCAAAAACTCTTTCAGGCATTTTATCTTGCATAATATTTAATGAGCTACCGGTAGCCATTGCAGGTGTTACAGCCACTATTGCAGAATTCATTTCAGCAAGTTCAAGAATAGTTTCACCGAAAACATTCTGGTATTTTGGAGGACCCGGTTCTTTAACTGAAGGTACGATTATTTCTCCTGTTTTTTTATCAAAGTATCCTGGTGCATGCCACTTTATCTGGTCTTTTTCGGCTTTTTCAAAACCTTTTCCTTTTAATGTGAGAACATGAAGAATTTTCGGACCCTTAATATCTTTTAAATCATCGAGAATTTTAACCAATCTAACAACATCGTGTCCGTCAACAGGCCCAAAGTAACGAAGATTTAATGATTCGAATAAATTACTTTGTTTCAGAAGCGATGATTTCAAGCCCCTTCCGAGTTTTTGTAGAACCGAACGAAAGAAAATTCCAATATTTCTGTATGCACTTAATAAATTCCAAACATTTGTTTTAACTCTGTTGTAGGCATGTGATATTGTGATGTCGGTTAAATATTCTTTTAATGCACCTACATTCTGGTCAATTGCCATCTGGTTATCATTAAGAATTATCAGTATGTTTGCGTTTTCAACTCCGGCGTGGTTTAACGCCTCAAAAGCCATTCCTCCTGTCATCGAACCATCACCTATTACTGCAATATGATTTCTTTCTTTGTCATTGTTATGTCTTGATGCAACTGCCATTCCGAGAATTGCAGAAATTGAAGTTGAAGAATGTCCGGTCCCGAAGCAATCATATTCACTTTCCGACTTGCGTGGAAAACCGCTTATTCCTTTATAAGAGCGGTTTGTATAAAATAAATCCTTGCGTCCCGTCAGTATTTTATGAGCATACGCTTGATGCCCTACATCCCAAACAAGAAGGTCGTTGGGGGTATTGAAAACATAATGTATGGCAACAGTAAGTTCTATAACTCCAAGATTTGCGCCAAGGTGTCCCGGATTCTTTGAAACTGCGTCAATAACGAATTCTCTGAGTTCATCGCATAATTGCGGCAACTCTTCTTCTTTTAGCTTGCGAAGGTCCGCAGGGTACTGTATTTTATCAAGAAGAGGTTTGGGTTTCATCCGGCAAATAAATTTGTGAAATTGTGAAGAAAATCTTGTTAATCTTAAAGTTTCAAACTTTTTATTTTACTTTGTGTTTAAACTTCACTTTAGAAAGTTCATCATTTGCTTTAATAATCTTTATTTTTAAATTTTCCTTATAATCAATAATCTTATTTAAAATTTCTTTATTTCCTGTTGCAAGAATCTGAGCGGCAAGAATACCTGCATTTGCAGCACCATTCAAAGCTACCGTAGCAACCGGAATTCCGGCGGGCATTTGCAGAATCGAAAGAATGGAATCCCATCCATCAATGGAATTAGATGATTTAATGGGTACGCCAATAACCGGAATTGGAGTGCTGGCTGCAATGACACCCGGCAGATGAGCTGCTCCGCCTGCTCCAGCAATTATGACTTTCACGCCTCTTGAATATGCTTTTTTTGCAAACTCCATAACTTTGTCGGGAGTTCTGTGTGCTGAAAGTGCATTGATTTCAAAAGGAATTCCAAATTCATCGAGAACTTTGGCAGCTTCTTCCATAACAGGCAAATCGGAAGTGCTTCCCATAATAATACTAACTTTTGGTTCCATATTTTAAATTTTATGCAAACGTAATTGTTTTTTTAATAATTATCAATTCGTATTCAAATAAAAATTTAATTTCTTTTACTGAATTTATATTTATATTAGCGGAAATAATTGTTGCTGATTAAGCATTTATATTTCGTGAAATGCTCATAACTAAAAAGTTTGTGAACTGTTGTTTTTATTTTTAACGCTAAAACAGAAATTAATCATTAATAACTAAAAAAAATCAAAACCATGCTAAATATTGTATTATTCGGACCTCCGGGTTCAGGAAAAGGAACGCAATCTGAAAAACTAATTGAGAAATACAACCTTGTTCATTTATCAACAGGTGATATTTTGAGAGCTGAAGTTAAAGGAGGAACCACACTCGGTTTAAAAGTAAAAGGAATAATGGAACGCGGAGAACTTGTTTCAGATGAATTAATAATTGAAATTCTTCTCGACAGAGTTTCTAAAAATCAAAATGCAAAAGGTTTTATTTTCGATGGTTTCCCGCGAACAATAATGCAGGCAGAAAAACTCGACCAGAATTTAAACAATAATAATTCTCCTGTTTCAATAACTGTTGCACTCGATGTTCCCGAAGACATACTTATGAAACGATTGCTTCACAGAGCACAACAAACTGGCAGAACCGATGATACAGAAGAAGTAATTAAAAACAGAATTGAAGTTTATAAAAAACAAACATTTCCTTTGCTTGATTATTACAAGAAACAAAATAAACTTTCATTGATTCATGGCGTGGGTAGTATCGATGATATTTTTGTAAACGTTGCTAAAGTGATTGATTCGTTGAAAAAATAAATAGAGTTTTAAAGTTTAATGTCTAAAGTTTAAAATTTTTTACTTTTAAACTAATGGCTAATAACTTAAAAGATTTTATAATAAAAAAATATCGAATTTCGAACATTGAGGAATTGCTGATAAATAAACTTTACATTAAAAATAAAGGTAGTGTTAACCAAATACAGTTCTTTGCCCTTTGTGGTTATCTTTTTTTTAACCACAAAGAACACTAAGGTTTACACAAAGTTCACAAAGTTTAATTTTGCACATGCGGGATATTACCATACCAAATTAATTGTAAATATTATTTTTTAACAAGCCATGAATATTAATTTTAAAGATTTTATAATAAAAAAATATCGAACATCGAATAATGAATATCGAATTTCGAAGTTTTTCTTACTAATGACCAATTAATAGTAGCTTCAAACCCTGAATTACGAACAACTTTAAACTTTAAACATTAAACTTTAAACTACCTAAAATGTCCGAATCTAATTTTATTGATTACGTAAAAATTTTTTGTAAATCGGGAAAAGGCGGAGGTGGTTCCGTTCATTTGCGCCATGAAAAATCAAAACCGAGAGGCGGTCCCGATGGCGGAAATGGCGGCAGAGGCGGGCATGTTATTATTAAAGGCAATAAACAATTGTGGACACTTCTTCATTTAAAATACACAAAACATATTACCGCAAAAGACGGAGGAAAGGGGAGCCATAATTTATGTACAGGCGCTGATGGAAATGATGCCATTATTGAAGTTCCTCTTGGCACAATAATTAAAAACTTCGAAACAAATGAAACGGAACTTGAAATTACTGAAGACGGCGAAACAAAAATTTTTATGTCGGGTGGGAGAGGAGGCATGGGAAATCATTATTTCAGAACAGCAACTCATCAAACTCCAAGATTTGCACAGCCGGGAGAAAAAGGAACTGAAGGATGGAAAATATTTGAATTAAAATTATTGGCTGACGTTGGTCTGGTTGGATTTCCTAATGCAGGGAAATCAACATTGCTGTCTGTATTGTCAGCAGCAAAACCTGAAATTGCCGATTATCCTTTTACTACACTTGTTCCTAATTTGGGAGTGGTTGCCTACCGTGAACACAGGTCATTTGTAATGGCTGATATTCCAGGTATCATAGAGGGGGCAAGCGAAGGGAAAGGACTTGGGTTGCGATTCCTTCGACACATCGAAAGAAATTCTCTGCTTTTATTTATTGTTCCTGCAAATTCGGAAAATATAAAAAAAGAATATGAGGTTTTGTTGAATGAATTAAAAACTTATAATCCCGAACTTCTTGATAAGAAGAGAATACTTGCAATTTCAAAATCGGATTTGATAAATGAAAATGAAATGAAAAAAATTAAAAAAAATATTCCGAAAATTCCATTTGTTTTTATTTCTTCGCATACTGGTTTTGGACTCATGGAATTAAAAGATGTTTTGTGGAAAGAATTGAACAATGAATAATTAACAAATAATAATTAATAATTTGTTGTCAGTTGTTTTATTTTTCTCTGCGTCTCTGCGAGAAACCAAAAAAAATATTTAACCGCAAAGACGCCAAGTCGCCAAGTTGCTTGGCAATTGAGCAATTCAACAATGTTTTTACTAATGACTAATGTCTTATGACTGATGACTAATTTCATCGAAATATTAAACAGCATTGATACCAGAATAACATTATTCCTGAATCAATTTCACAACAGTTTTTTTGACTTTGTTATGTATTGGATTAGCGACAAATTCATTTGGATTCCGTTGTATTTATTCTTATTGTATCTTGTTATTAAAACTGAAAAAAAGAAAACATATCTTGTTTTATTTTTTATTTTAGTTCTAATAATTATAAGCGACCAAACTTCTTGTTTTATTAAAGACATGGTAAAACGAACACGTCCTTGCCACGATGATGGTATTATTTTAAAAATTCATATTGTAAAAAATTATTGTGGAGGCGAATATGGTTTTGTTTCATCGCATGCTTCAAATATTTTTGCAATTTCAATATTCATAATAAAACTTTTGAAACAAAATTTTAAATGGCTTGCTCCTTCTTTAATTATATGGGCAAGCATAGTTTCATTCAGCAGAATTTATCTTGGTGTACATTATTTAGGCGATGTTATTTGTGGTGCGGTTTTCGGAGCTTGTGTGGCTTTGATGGTTTTTAAAATTTATACTATTGTGAAAAATAAAATTTTTAATTAGTTTAATATATTCTGAAGCTCTTCGCATTATAAATTATATTTTTACACAAAAAAAGATTAAAAAAAGAAAACAATCAATAAAATCAAAAACCTTAAAACTAAAAAATCATGAACAGAGCATTATTAGTAGGGATTAACAAATATCCAGGTGCACCGCTAAGCGGATGCGTAAACGACATCACCGACATGGCAAATTTTCTTGTAAAAAATTGCAAATTCAAAATGCAAGAGATTCGATTGCTTACCGATTCGCGTGCAACTGCAAAAGAAATTTTAGCTCGTTTGAAGTGGCTTATAACTGGAGTAAAGAAAGGCGACAGAATTTTATTTCATTACAGCGGACACGGTGCACAGGTTGTCACAAGAGATAAAAAAGGTGAAGTTGACGGGAAAGACGAAGTTATTTGTCCCGTTGATTTTGACTGGACCGATAAACATATGATTAGAGACAAAGATTTTGCAAAGTTGTTTTCTGCGGTTCCTAAAGGAGTTGAATTTGTCTGGATTTCCGATTCATGTCACTCTGGAGACATGAGCAAATATTTTCCAAAAACAAAACAAACAGCCAAAACAATGATGCCTCCTGCTGATATAGAATGGCGATTGCAAACTTTTAATAATCAAACAAAAATACAACCAAATAGTTTACCAAAGGAAGCAAGTAAACTTAATGTTGCTTTAATTTCCGGATGTCAGTCAAATCAGACTTCTGCCGATGCAACATTTAACAACAGACCAAATGGTGCATTAACTTATTTTTTATTGAAAGAACTTCAAAAACCGAATGGTTTATCAGAATCACTTGTTACTGTTGTAAAAAATATTAACAAAGCTTTGGATGCAAATGATTTTAAACAAAATCCGCATCTTGAAGGAAGCAAGGAAATTGAGAAAAAAGGATTTTTGGATTCAAGCAAGGTGAAAGAATTTTATTTGGTTAATTAAAATAACTTTTTTTTCTTTGTGCCCCTTAGTGCTATCTTTTGTGCGACTTTGTGGTTGATTTTTTTTACCACAAAGGCACACAAAGGTTTTCGCAAAGTACCACAAAGGGCTTTTAAGATAATTTTATTGTTTTATACTAAACACACGATAAATTTGTATATTTTGAAATCACTATATCAAAAAAATGAAAGGTAAAATTGTTTTAATAACGGGAGCCACATCAGGTATTGGCGAGGCAACAGCAATGGCTCTGGCGAAAATGCAGGCGACATTGGTTTTGGTTGCACGCGATAAAAATAAAGCAATAGAAACTGTTGAAGAAATAAAATCGGAAAGTAAAAACCCGAATGTTGAATACCTGCTCTGCGATTTATCTTCTCTTTCTTCAGTTCGGCAACTCGCTGCGGAATTCAAAAATAAATACAATCGTCTCGATGTTTTAATCAATAATGCAGGGCTTATTTTAAGCAAAAGAGAAACTACTATAGATGGTTTTGAAAAAACACTTGCTGTTTGTCATCTTGCACATTTCCTGCTCACAAATTTATTACTTGATACAATAAAATCAAGCAAGCCGTCACGGATTATCAATGTTTCCTCAGTTGCTCACCTTATGGGACATATTGATTTTGATGATTTAATGTTTGAAAAAAAATACAGTTCAGCAAAATCTTATGGACAAGCAAAACTCGCAAATGTATTATTTACAAAAAAACTTGCCGAAAAACTTGAAGGCACCGAAGTAACAGTAAATTCGGTTCATCCAGGAGGGGTTAATACAAAATTCGACAGAGATTTAAAAGGATTTTATAAATTCGCGTGGAGTTCATTTAAGCCATTTTTATTAACTCCCGAAAAAGGTGCAGAAACTTCAATTTACCTTGCATCTTCTCCTGAAGTTGACGGCGTGTCGGGTGAATATTTTGCTAAGAAAAAAATAAAGAGAACATCAAAAGAATCATACGACTCCGAAATTGCGGACAAACTCTGGAAAGTAAGTGAAAAATTTGCGGGACTTGTTGCATAGATATTTAAATATAAAAATGACTAATTGTTATACTACAAATGGTTAAAAATTCAGCAATTTGACAATTCTTGAAACTTTAGTCCTTAAACTTTAAACTCTTTTCTGGCAAGAACAAAAAGATAATCGGAAAGGCGATTTAGATATTTTAATATAAATTCATCAACTTTTTCTTTTTCGGAAAGATTAATGGTAATACGCTCTGCTCTGCGGCATACTGTGCGTGCAATATGACAATGTGAAGATATTTGGTTCCCTCCGGGAATTACAAATTCTTTGAGTGCAGGTAATTTTTTTTCTATTTTATCAATTTCTTTTTCAAGAAAATTCAAGTCATTTTCTTTTAAAAAATTAATATTTGGTTTTTTTATTTTTTTTGATTTATCATAACCGACAGCAAGTGCTGACTGGATAGCGAAAAGATTTTTTTGAATTACAAATAAATTATTTTTTGAAATTTTATCAATTTTCTGAGAGCAAATTAAACCGAGCCACGAATTGAGTTCGTCAACACTTCCTAAAGCATCAATTCTATGATGACATTTGGAAACACGCAATCCCCCAATTAATGAGGTTTTTCCTTTGTCTCCGGTTTTTGTGTATATTTTCATTTTCCGTTTATTATTTATTAGTCGTTGCTTTCAACTGCTAACTTCAGTTTTTCATTTTCAAAAGTTCTTATATCGTTATTTTTTTCATCACTGATAATCATGCCGTCGTTTAGTTTGATTATGCGGTGGGCATATTTAGCAATATCTGGCTCATGAGTAACAACAATGATTGTGTTTCCGCTTTTATGAATTTCTTCAAAAAGTCCCATTATTTCCACTGAAGTTTTTGAATCGAGATTACCTGTTGGTTCATCGGCAAGCATTATAGCAGGTGAATTTACCAGAGCCCTTGCAATTGCAACCCTTTGTCGCTGTCCGCCTGAAAGCTCATTCGGTTTATGTTTAATCCTGTCGGTAAGCCCCACGTTATTCATGACTATACTTGCTCTTTCAATTCTTTTATTTTTATTAAGCCCTGCATAAACAAGTGGCAGCATAACATTTTCAAGAGCAGAAGAACGGGGCAATAGATTAAACGTTTGGAAAACAAAGCCCACTTGCTTGTTTCTTACTTCAGCAAGTTCGTTGTCGCTCATTTTGCTCACATTAATTTCGTTTAAAAAATATTCACCTGAAGTAGGTGTATCAAGGCATCCGAGAATATTCATAAGTGTTGATTTTCCTGAACCAGACGGACCCATTAATGCAACGTATTCATTTTTATAAATAGCGAGATTTATCAAACGCAACGCCCTGATGATTTCAGTTCCGACTTTGTAATTTTTTACAAGATTTTTTAAAACTATCAATTCTTCTGCCATTACTTTTAAAAAGTTTAAAGTTTAAGGTCTAAAGTTTAAAGTTCGAACAACGAACCACAAACTACGAACCACAAACATAATTCTGCAAATTTAGTTAAAATCTGATAATAAAATTTTGTTTTGTTATTCCTTTTCTGAAAAAAATCAAACCCATGAAAAACAAATCAATTGATATGCTAACCTTCTCGTGATTTTTGATATATTTCCATGCATTTTCCATTTCATCAGACCAGTGAATATCATCAAAAACAAATAGCGAATTATCGTTTGCTTTTTCCAGACATTGCTCAAAATAGCTTATTGTCGGTTCGTAGCGATGATTGCCATCAAAAAAAACATAATCTGTGTTTTTAATATATTTCAATATTTGAGGTAAAACACGAGTAAATTCACCGGTGATTACATCAATTTTCTGACCTGAAATCTTGAAATTATTTCTTGCTATTGCAGCAGTATTTTCACAACCTTCAATTGTAATTACTTTTGGATGATAGTTTGGTAGTGCCTGATAAAGGGTGCTGATGCCAAGTGATGTTCCCAATTCCAAAATTGTTTTTGGCTTGAAAGAATCTACAAGTCGAAATAATAAAGCACAGTATTTTTGGGACTTTGCGGATTTTTTTGCAATGTCGGAAATTTTTCTTTTTGTGTTATTTCCTTCCGAGCCGCTTGCCCCATAATCAATGCAGTCAATAATTTCATTTGAGGCAAGCATTGAATTTCTTATGTTTTTAATACTTTTAAAAATCGAAGAATCTGTTTTTTTATTAATTACGTTTGCAAATAAATCATACACAAAAGGAGAATGAATGGAATGACCTCCAGAAGAAGTTAAGAGATAACGAAAATATTTTAATGCAAAACAAAAAGTAGTCATTGGGGAAAAGTTAATAGTTAATCGTAAATCGTAAAAAAAAATTACAAATTCAAAATTTCGCAAATTATTTTAAATCCTAAATCCTAATTTCTAAATTTTATAATCTTCAGTCAAACTTAAAATTTAGTTTTACGCAATTATACAATTTTTTTTAATCTTAATGTAAATATTGTGTACTTTTGGGCAGGTTAAATAAAAGGTTGTTATTAGCCAACAAGTTTTTTATTATTAATTATTCATTTACTTTAAATGTTTTTTAGAAAAAATATAAATATAATTTCGGTTGCACTTATCACATTGTTTATTTTCTCATGTTCGTATTTTAAAAAAGAAAAAAATAATGAAGTTGTTGCGAGAGTTTATGATAAATACCTTGACAAAAGTAATTTGCTCAATATTGTTCCTCAGAATACAAAATCAAAGGACAGTGAAATTATTGTTCGGAACTACATAAACAGTTGGATAAAACTAAATCTGCTTCTTCATAAAGCCGAAGAAAATCTTACAAAAGAGCAAAAGAATTTTGATGTTCAACTCGAAGATTACCGGAATTCACTTATTACTTATGCTTATGAAAAGGAACTTGTTCGTCAGAAACTTGACACTGTTGTTACCGAAGAACAAATAAAAGATTATTATAACAAAAATGAAAAGGATTTTTTATTAAAAGATAATATTGTAAAGGTGTTATATGTAAAAACTCCTTTAAAAGCACCTGCTTTATTGAAAGTAAAAGCGTGGTGTAAATCAAATAATCCAAAAGACAGAATGTTGCTTGAAGAATATTGCAGGGAAAATGCCGAGAATTATTTTCTTGATGACCAGTCGTGGCTGCTTTTTGATGATGTGTTGAAAGAAATTCCTATAAAAACTTATGACCAAGAAAATTATTTGATGAACCATACATTTATCGAAATACAGGATGCCGAAAGCAATTATTTTATAAATATTAAAGGATTTAAAATAAAAGAGAGTATTTCTCCGTTAAGTTTTGAAAAGGAAAATGTAAAAAACATTATAATAAACAAAAGAAAAATTGATTTGATAAATGAAATGGAAAAACAGGTACTTAAAGACGCATTTAAAAATAAAGATTTTGAGATATATGATAAAAAACATAAAAAATAAAAGCATTTTAAAAGAAATAATTTTAATCCTGGGTTGTATTATTTTCGTAAACAATACTGCCTCTTCGCAGGGTAAAGTTATTGACCAAGTTATTGCAACAGTCGGCAACAGCATAATACTTCAATCCGATTTGGAAAATCAATATATGCAGGCAATGGGTCAGGGAATGACATCCGGTAACGATATAGATATGAAATGTTCGGTTTTTGAAGATATGCTGTTCCAGAAATTATTGCTGAATCAGGCACAGCTCGATAGTTTGAAAGTTACCGATTCGCAGGTGGAATCGGAACTTGACAGGCGATTGCGGTATTTCGTAAATCAAATCGGCTCACAGGAAAAGCTTGAGGAGTATTATAAAAAATCAATTATTGAAATAAAAGAGGACTTCAGGGAAACAGTGAGGGAACAAATTTTGTCGGAACAAATGCAGCGAAAAATTACAGATGATATTAAAGTTACTCCATCGGAAGTAAGAGCATATTTCAAAAAAATTCCTGCCGATAGTTTGCCTCTTGTAAATTCGGAAGTTGAAATATTGCAAATTGTTAAAAATCCCGAGATAAACATCGAAGAAAAGAAAGAAGCACAGGAAAAAATCGAACAAATCAGAAAAAGAATTATCAATGGGGAGGACTTTGTTACTCTTGCTGCATTATACTCCGAAGATGTAGAATCGGCAAAAAAAGGTGGTGATATAGGATTTAAAGTCAGAAGCGACCTCCCTGCCGAAATATGTTCTGTTGCATTCAACCTTAAAGAAAAAGAAGTTTCAACCGTAATAGAAAGTCCAGCAGGTTATCATATTCTGCAGCTTTTGGAACGGCGCGGTGAAAGTATTGACCTTCGCCAGATACTTGTTGTCCCTAAAATTTCTGCCATAGATATTACAAAAGCTAATAATTTTCTTGACAGCATTTCCACGTTAATTAAAAATAAAAAATATATATTTAGCGATGCTGCTGCAAAGTTCTCTAATGATGACAGCAGGAACAACGGAGGATTAATTGTAAATCCGGCAACAAGCTCGTCGAGATTTCAGATGAATGAAATCGACCCTTCATTATTTTTTGTAGTTGATAAAATGACTGTAGGCGAAATTTCAAAACCTGTGATAATGAAAGATAAAAACGGTAAACAGGCATTAAGAGTTGTAATGTTGAAAAGTCGCACGGCACCCCATAAAGCCAACCTTACCGAAGATTATCAGCAAATACAAAATGCTGCATTAACCGAAAAACAAAATAGAGCTATTAAAGAATGGATAAATAAAGCAAAGCAACATTCCTACATTAAAATAAACAGTATATATAAAGGATGTAATTTTAAATATAACTGGTTATAGTTAGAATTTGTCCAGAATGTCCGATTTCTTCGTTACTCTCGTTTTAAAATCAGTCATTTACTTTAGTAAACTCCTGATTTTAAAACTTCGAAAGCCTCGAACTCGGACATTCTGAACCAAACTCTCGACTTTATGGACAGGCACTAGTTAGTTCTTAGTTCGCAATTTTACTAATGACTTATGACTCTAAACTGAAAACCGAAAACTTATTTTATTTCGACTTGGTAATTATTAAATATACAGCAAGCGCAATACAGATAATAAGAATGCATGTAATTGCAATATTCCAGAAATCGTGCCCTCTTCCTCCTCTCGGTGCTGCTTTTGTATCAGATTTTTTCACATCCTGCTTGTAATTTTGTTTTTTTACATCATTAGAATTTGAAACTGAAAGTTTTTTTGTTGCTTTTTTTAAAATAAAAGGAATTAATGCTTCTTCGTGAGAAGTTGAAATGCTATTTTTATTTTCAGGAATATATGAAAGTAAATCGTTGTTCTTATCTGGAACATAATTTTCATCTTCTGCTGTAATTACTTTAGATTTTTCTGGTATTTTATTGCTGTTGCAATAATTTGCTCCGTCGCTGTTTACAGCAGCTTTCTGAAGTTTGTCATATCTTTTTTGTGTAAATTGCTTTTCATGCGAGCAAGATGCAATCAAAAAAAAGCAAACTGAAATTGAAATTAATCGTAATGCTTTATTTTTCATCTTTAATTTATTTTAAAAGTTTATAAAAAAAATAATTCAGCGAAACATTATGTTCCTACAAATGTAAAATAATAATTTATTATATCAACACTTTTTATGTTACCTCATTTTACTTAATTTTGCCTGATAAAGTAATTTTATGCGAGTTGCAATAAAATATTTTCTGAAATTCTTTATTTTCTGGTACATTTTCTTTTTTATGCAAAGAATAATTTTTCTGCTTTTCAGCTTTAAAATGCTCAAAAATGTTTCTGTTCAGGAAATCTTATCATGCAATTATTACTCTATTGGCGTTGATATTTCAGCAATATGCTATTTAATTGTTTTTCCGGTATTATTTTTTATAATCTATTTATTTATTGCAAAAAATATATTTCTTAATATAATAAATAGCATTACCATAATTTTAATAATTCTTAATATCCTTGTTGGTGCAGCTGACATAGGGCTTAATTTATCGTGGGGTTCGAAAATAAATGCAATGGCAATGGAAAGTTTTAGATATCCGCGTGAGGCATTCGGACTTATTTTTTCAAAAGAACATTTACTTTTATTTATTCTTATTATTCTTCAAAGTTTTATCTGGATTTATTTTTATTCGCAATTTATTTATTTTAAGAATAGCATTAATTTAAATATTTTCAAAAAAATATTATTTTCTGTTTTGTTGATTTTTCTTTGTATTACAGGCATCAGAGGCGGATTGCAGAAATATCCTATAAGTAAAAGCTGGGCTTACTATTCGACAAATTCAACTTTAAATAATGCTTCACTTAATGGATTTTGGAATTTTGCAGAAATATTTTTCAAGAAACAGGTTACAAAAAATCCATATAATTATTTTAATCAAAAAGAAGCTGATAAAATTATTAAAGAATTATATCCCTATATAAAAGATACGACAGAAATTATAATAAATACAAATCGTCCAAATATAATTTTAATACTTATTGAAAGCTTAAGTGCCGATGCAGTAGGGTGTTTAGATGGTGAAAAAAACATTACCCCGCAAATTGATTCATTAAGTAAATCGGGTTATCTTTTTACTGATTTTTATGCAACAGGATTTCGTACCGACCAGGGTTTAGTTGCTTTGCTTAGCGGTTTTCCGGCACAGCCCCAAAATTCAGTAATTAAAGATTTCGGAAAATTCGAAAAACTTCCTAATCTCATTTCTGTTTTGAAAAATAAAAATTATTATACTTCATACTATTGCAGTGGAAAATTATGGTTTGCAAATACCGATGTTTACCTTAAAACCGCCGGAATTGATAAACTTATCGGAGAAAATGACTTTAACATTAAAAGAAAAACATTGTGGGGGGCTTATGATGAAGAATTATTTGATTTTCATTTGAGAGATATTAAAAACATAAAACAACCTTTTTTCTCAATCATAATGACAAGCACATCCCACGAGTGGTTCGATGCCGATGTTGAAAATATTTTCGGCAATGATAATATTTGTGAGAAATATAAAAACACTATTCACTACACCGATAAATGCTTATCGCAATACCTGCAAAAAGCAAAGCAACAGGAATGGTATAAAAATACTTTGTTCATTATTACAGCCGACCATGCTCATTCATTCCCGAAATGCAGAAATTACAACGAAATTGGCAGACACCATATTCCATTTCTATTTTATGGCGATGTATTAAAAAAAGAATACCGTGGTGTGAAAAACAATAAAATTGCTTCGCATATTGATTTCGCTGCAACTCTGCTTTCACAGCTAAATATAAATTGCAGCAAATTCAGATTCAGTAAAAATATTTTTAATAAAAATTCCGAAGGTTTTGCATTTTATACTTTCGACAACGGCTTTGGATTTATTGATAAAAACCAATCAGTTATTTTCGACCACAATCTTAATAAAACAGTTTATGAAAAAAATAAATTGCCTGCAATTCTCAATGAAAATAACTTAAACAAAGGAAAAGCACTTATGCAAAGTGTATTTCAGCAATATCTCGATTTATCAATAATGAAACGAACTCCTGCGTTTTAATTTTCGATATTTTTTCTCTCTGTTCATGGCTCGCAGCTTATTACTTTTACTATTCTTCATTATCATCTTCATCTTCCCAATCATATTTTTCGCGTTGCGGTCCTTTTTTTCTAAAAATAATTGCAATAATAAAGCCTGAAATTGCTCCCATTAAATGGGCTTCCCATGAAATATCGGGAGGATAAAATTTAGGAAAAATTCCCCAAATCATTCCTCCATACATAAAAGTTATAAGCAAAGAAATTGCAAGCAATTTTGTACTTCTTCTGATAATACCGCTGAAAAACAAAAAAGAACCGGTGGCATAAACCAATCCGCTTGCCCCGATATGACTTGCATCTCTTGCGAAAATCCACACAAGAATGTCGGTCATAAAAAACAGCAAAATAAAAATCAGGAATGCAATTTCATAATAAAAATAAAACAACGCCCAAAGCATTAAAAACAAGGGGATGGAATTTGATACCAAATGCGATAAATTGGCATGAATAAAAGGAGATGTTATTATCCCTATTAATCCTTCTTTTGTACGAGGTATAATTCCATAACTTATAAAATTTAAATCATACGAAACCTCAATGTATTCAACAATCCATATTGTTAAAACAAGGAACATCGGAAAAATCATGCTTTTAAATACCTTGTTATCCTTATTCATAAGAGAAGCAAATTTAATAAAATATTTCATTGACTAAGCACAAAATCCAAATCGGTTTTTTATAAATTCTAAAAATATTACTGCAAATTCTAAATAAACTTAAGCTAATTCTAAAATATGCTTGATGCGATAATTTTATTGTTATTTATTTGTCGTTAAATAAAAAATATGCCACTAAGACACGAGGACATCAAGTATCACAAAAGCGTTTAGCAACTACTTGCGACTTAATACTTACGACTTGCGACTAATAATGTTAATATCTTAAACAAAAAGAAATTGATTAATTGATTAAAAATATTTTAATTTGTAAAACAATAACAGGAAATTATAAACTGAAAACTAAATAATCATGGCAAAAGAAGTAAATGAAACAAGCGAAAAAGTAAAAGCTCTTAATCTTACTATTGATAAACTCGAAAAAACTTATGGCAAGGGAACTATAATGAAATTGGGAGACAATGCGATTGAAGCGGTAGAAGTTATTTCCACGGGCTCGTTGTCACTTGATGTTGCATTAGGAGTTGGCGGATTACCAAAAGGAAGAGTAGTTGAGATATATGGTCCTGAATCGTCAGGGAAAACCACTCTTGCGCTGCATGCAATTGCAGAGTCGCAGAAGAAAGGCGGAATTGCAGCATTAATTGATGCCGAACATGCTTTCGATAGGTTTTACGGACAAAAGCTTGGCGTTGATGTTGAAAATCTTTTAATTTCCCAGCCCGATAACGGGGAACAAGCGCTGGAAATTGCCGATAATCTTATACGTTCCGGAGCAATTGACATTCTTGTAATTGACTCGGTTGCGGCACTTACACCTAAAAGCGAAATTGAAGGCGAGATGGGCGATTCAAAAATGGGACTTCATGCGCGACTTATGTCGCAGGCATTACGTAAGTTAACTGCTACTATCAGCAGAACAAAATGTTGTTGCATTTTCATCAACCAGCTTCGCGAAAAAATAGGGATTATGTTTGGCAATCCTGAAACAACAACCGGAGGAAATGCATTAAAATTTTATGCATCCATTCGTCTTGACATAAGAAGAATAAGCCAGATAAAGGAAGGTGAAATTGCTGTCGGTAACAGAGTAAAAGTTAAAGTTGTGAAAAATAAAGTTGCTCCTCCTTTCCGAATTGCAGAATTTGATATAATTTTTGGTGAAGGCATTTCCAAAGTTGGAGAAATAATTGACATTGGAGTAGATAATAACATAATCAAAAAAAGCGGTTCATGGTTTAGTTACAAAGACACCAAACTCGGACAAGGACGCGATGCCGTCAAGCAAATCATGAACGACAATGTAGAACTTGCAGAAGAAATTGAAAGTAAAATAAAAGAAGTTCTTGCTGCAAAAGCTAATTAACATAATATGAGAAATTTATTTTGTGTTTTTATTTTATTATTTTTCATTTCCTGCGGAAATAATGGCAAGGAAAAAGAAAAAAACAGAACAAATTCCAAAGACACAATTACCGCAAAATTTGATGATTTAAATAAAAAAATAGAAGAAAGTCCTACCAATATTGATTTATATTTCGAGAGGGCAAAACTTTACGTATTAATGCAGGATGCTGGCAAAGCACTTGAAGATATGAGAAAAGTTCTTACTGTTGATACTAACAAAGCCAGCTATTTTTATACACTTTCCGATATCTATTTCATGATTGGTAAGGCAAAAGCATCTAAATCAGCTCTTGAAAAGTGTATTTCTCTTGACCCTAAAAACACTGATGCTATTTTAAAACTTGCTGAGCTGCATTTTTATTTCAAAGAATATCCCGAAGCTATTGAATGTACAAGCAAAGCGCTTAAAGTAGATAAATTTCTCGCAAAAGCATATTTTATAAAAGGAATGATATACAAGGAAAACGGTGATACCGCAACTTCAGTTAAATGCTTTCAGATAACAACCGATATGGACCCGAAGTATTTCAAGGCTTATGAGGAATTGGGGTTGTTATTTTTTAAAAAGAAAAATAAACTTGCTTTGGATTATTTTGAAAATGCGTTGAAAATAAATCCTAAAAGTATTGACATTTATTATGATGTCGCTATGTTTTATCAGGAAACAAAAAATTATAAAAAAGCTATAGAAACTTATTTTGGCTTATTGCAATTAGACCCGAAATATAAAAATGCTTATTACAATATCGGTTATATAAATCTTCTGTTTTATAAAGATTATAAGGAAGCGATAAATCAATTTACGAAAGCCATACAAGTTGATTCGGCATACTCAGAGGCATATTACATGAGAGGTTTATCGTATGAGGAATCGGGTGATAAAAAAAATGCTTACATGAATTATCTGAAAGCAAATATGCTTAAAACAAATTTTGAAGAAGCAATTGAAGGCATAAACAGAATCGAAGGACATAAAAAAATAAATCCAAAAAAGCATAAATAAAATAATTAATAAATGAGAAAGCTTGGTATCATTGGTGGTTCAGGATTAGAAAATCTGAATATTTTTCAAAATGCAAAAGAAAATGAAATTGATACACCCTACGGCAAACCGAGTTCATCAATATTAACTGGTACTATCGAAGGAGTTGAAGTTGCCATACTTTCTAGGCATGGAAGAACACACTGCATTCCTCCAACTCAGATAAATAACAGAGCAAACATTAATGCGCTAAAGCAAATTTCCTGCACACACATTTTTGCAACAACCGCATGCGGAAGTTTAAGAGAGGAAATTGGCAGGGGACACATTGTTTTCCCCGACCAGTTTATTGATTTTACGCGACACCGCGCTGTTTCATTTCACGAAACATTTGAAAACGGCAATCTTGCCCACACTCCAATGGCAGAACCATTTTCAAAAGAGCTTAGAAATATTTTATGCAATAAAGCAAAAGAATTAAAATTAAAGTTTCATCAGGCAGGAACCGTAATAACAATAGAAGGACCGAGATTTTCAACAAGGGCGGAATCAAATATGTTCAGATTATGGAATGCAGATATTATAAATATGTCAACTGCTCCTGAATGTATTCTTGCAAATGAAGCCGGTATTCCTTATGCCGCTATCGCCCTCAGCACCGATTACGATTGCTGGAAAACCGATGAAGCACCCGTTACATGGGAAGAAGTTCTGAAAGTATTTAATCGGAACATCGCAAATGTTACTGATTTATTGATTAACGTGATTAAAGCATTCCGATAGCTACAATCCGAATATTTCAGGCAAATTATTTTTTTCTTTTTTTTAATTGATAATTTCCTTTCTTTTTATTTTCAGCAGTAACATTTTTTTTGGAAGGGCTTATTGATTTATACCAGAAGTATAAGCTAATTACAGAGGCAATAAACAAAAACATCCAGAAATATATTCCCGTTTCGGGTTTTACATTAAGTACTATTGTTAAAAGATTATTTGCATTAAATCTGTGAGCAGTAAATTCGGGAATTATGATACTTGAAAAAGTATTTGAAAATTCATTGCTTTTCTGAAAGTAATCGGGTACCATGTATACCAAAGTTGATTTTGCATACCAAGAACTGATAATGCCAAATAAAGCAAATCCGATAAAAACAAATATGTTTACTTTGGTTTTTGAAATAAATATTAATCCTTCGTATAGCAAAACTATTGCAAGTACAATCAAATATCTCGGCCCGTATGACCATCCTCCCCACCAAACAAAATATGAAGAGATGATTAAAAAAAATACAATACTGAATATAAAAAGATAATTTGTTTTGATTTTATTTATGAATTTTTCATCTTTAATAATGGATTTAATAATAAAAAATAGGACTATAAGAAGCGTAGGAACAAAAATAAATAATCCCATTGAGCCGCTAAAAGACAATCCCCATAACGCTTCGATTGAAGGTAATTTGAATCCATAATTGTGACCAACTTCTTTGTAAGCTTCTAACGCATTGTATGCTATAAGCATTTTAAAAGGGTAGCCGGTTATAAACCAATTATAAATAGAGATAATAATTATTGAAGGTAGTGTTCCGAGAGCAAAATAGAAAGGAAATTTTATTTTTTTTTCTTTAATAAGAATAAGAATACACCAGATTGGAGCAGCAATTAAAATAGGATATTCACACAAGAAGCTTAATCCCAGAAAAACGCCTGATAAAAAATATTTTTTTTCTTTTAGTTCAATGTAGCTTAACAAAAGGAATAATCCTGCTAATATATGATTAAAATATGTACCCGAAAAAACAAAAATAAACGAACCGTAAAATGCAAGCATTACCAATAATACCGGAGAAAATGATGGTTTGAGTTTTCTTAATGCTAAAAAAGTGAGCGTAATTATTATAACAAAAGGCAGCGAACCGAAAAGAAAACCTCCGAGGATAAGAAGAGGAATAATTTCAGGGAACATAAAATCGCGTGAGTCATATTTTCCAATCGGACGCCACACGTAAACAGGAAATTTTTTTCCAGCATCTTTGCTCACTTTAGTCAATCCAGCTAATTTGATGAATTCATAAAATGGTATTGCCAGAAGTGTTGGCAACGGTGCTTTATCTGAATAAAAATGATTTCCGACTTTGCTTTTATCAATTGTTTGGTCGGCGTATTTATCAATTATAAGAGTTCTGCTTTCGGAAAAAGTTAAAACAGGCAATGCCCGGGAAACAGGATTTGGCGTAGGCCATATATCAATAAAATATGAAGATAAAAAAAGATTTACAATGAAGAAAACTATTATAAAAACCTTCCATTTTCTTTTATCATCAACTGTTTTCATAATTTAAACTCTGTAAATTAAAATATTTAAAAAGTGCTAAATTATTAAAATAGTGTGAAAATAAAAAGTCGTAAATATAAAGTCGTAAGAGAAAAATAGAGTTGCTGAAAATTTCACCACTTCATAAATTAAAAAAGGTAACCCTCCGAAAAAGATTACCTCATAATTTTATGATATTCGGGTACTAAATATTTTCTTCTTTAATGCGGGCGCTTTTGCCTTTGAGTTTTCTTAAATAGAATATTTTTGCTCTTCTCACTTTACCGCGTTTGTTGACTTCAATTTCATCAATAAACGGTGAGTTAAGGGGAAATATTCTTTCAACACCTACATTGCCCGATATTTTTCTCACTGTAAAAGTTTTTGATAATCCTGTGCCTTTTCTTTGAAGTACGGTTCCCTGAAATTGCTGTATGCGTTCTTTTGCACCTTCCTTTATTTTATAAGAAACGGTAATTGTATCTCCGGCTTTGAATGCGGGCAGGTTTTTTTTCTCTGATAATAAATCTTCAATTTCTTTAATCTTATCCATTGCTGTAATATTTATATATATGTCTAAAAAAACGGAGTACAAATATATGGAATAATTTTGGAAAAACAGAAAAAAGTTAAAAAAATCATTCTTTTAACAAATCGGGATAACGTTTTTTAGTTTTTTCAATTGCTTTTTCAGACCGCCATTTCTGGATTTCCTTATCGTTGCCCGATAGCAAAACATCGGGAACTTTCAGCCCTTTGTAGTCGGAGGGACGTGTATAAACAGGTGGGGATAGCAAATCGTCCTGAAATGAATCACTAAGAGCAGATGTTTCGTCTGATAAAACTCCAGGAATTATGCGGATAATGGCATCGCAAAGAATTGCAGCCGGCAGTTCACCTCCCGAAAGGACATATTTTCCTATCGAAATTTCTTTTGTAATAAAATTCTCACGTATTCTTTCGTCCACACCTTTGTAATGACCACAAAGTATGATTATATTTTTCAATGTAGATAAGTGGTTTGAAGTTTTCTGGTCAAGCAAATCGCCATCGGGTGTCATAAAAATAACTTCATCATATTTTCTTTTTTTCTTCAGATTTTCAATGCACTTTGCAATTGGTTCAACCATCATTACCATTCCTGCACCCCCACCATAAGAATAATCATCAACTTGCTTGTGTTTGGTCGAACTATAATCCCTGATGTCGTGAAAATAAATTCTTACTATTTTTTTTTTAATAGCCCTTTTAATGATTGAGTGTTCAAAAGGACTTTTCAGAAGTTTGGGAAATATTGTGAGAATATCTATTCGCATTGACTTGAAAATTTTATTCACAAATATCAGTTTTTTTATCGACATTTTACTCATCAATTAATAAAATCTAATACTTTTGTGAAACTAATTAAAGCAATTGAAAAATTATGATATGTGAAGTATAAGATAACATATTGATATTTTTGTGTAACAGTTGTTGAGTGAGTGCTTGAGTTGTAAAGTTAAATTGATATTAATTATATGAAATATCCATGCAAACAAAAATAGGTTGTACAAACCGTAAATGATTAAAAATTCAGTGCTGTTTTCAACGAAGAAAGGCATGGATATTCGCGACCAGAATGTGTTTCGGTTGTGGGAGGGAGCAACTAAGAAGGTTAATAAACAAAACATCAAATTAACAGCAGCAATTTCAATCACTTACAAAATTTAAACAGATGAAAAACACCATAGAACCTGACTTTTTAAAGAAACATTTTAATAAAATAGCTGTTGCGGTTACGTTCTCAAGCCGTCTGGAGCCAATAATTGCAGAATCGGGCAGATTAAAAAAGATTGCCGACAGCGAATATTATTTTATTCATGTAGGACATAAAACATCTGAAAAGGAACAAATACTTGATGAACTTTTTAAAAAATATGAATTTGAAAAGGCAAACATTATATGGGGTACTGGGAATAAAGTTAATGCAATACTTGATATTTGTGAAAGCATGAAAATCGAGCTTCTTATTGCCGGTGCATTATCAAGGGAAACAATGCTGCAATATTATATTGGTTCTGTAGCGAGGCAAATTATCAGAAAGTCATATTGCTCCGTTTTATTGCTCAGCGAACCTGCAATTTCACCACGTCCGTACAAAAGAATTGCAATAAATTTTTCAGAAGAAAGGGATAACGAAACTTTGGCTTTAATAGGAATTTCAATTGCTGTTTCTCATAAATCAGAAAAAGTTTTTCTGACAAAAGAAACAGATGCCAACCGTTTTAAATTGCTTCTTAATAAAGACCTTTCTGAAGCGGAACTTAAAGAAACCCAAAAAGAAATCATAAAAGAAGAAAATGAAGTTTTTGATAGTTTATTGAAAAAGATTGAAAAATTTGACGTAGGTGAATTGGATATTTCATCAAAACTACTTTATGGTAAACCGGGAAGTGAAATAAGAGATTTTGCTCTTGAAAACAGGGTGGATTTTCTTGTTATACATTCACCTTATAAAAAACTTAATCTGATTGACAGAATTTTTCAGCATGACTTGGAATATTTACTTGAAAACTTACCATCGGATATATTGATGGTTCATTCGTAAAACATGGCGAAACTCGAATATACCGAATTAATAACACTATTGCTTCAGCTAAGTTTGATGCTGATTGCTGCCAGAATATTCGGTGAATTTGCACGAAAATTACGTCAGCCGGTTATTGTCGGAGAAATTTTGGCAGGCGTTATTTTAGGTCCTTCTGTTCTCGGTACAATTTCACCACACTCATTCAATTCGATTTTTCCACATATTGGCGGAACCCCGCTTGCTTTAGATGGAATAATTTCTTTGTCTGTAATTTTACTTTTGTTTATTGCAGGACTTGAAATAGAACTTGACTTATTGTGGAAATATGGAAAATCAGCATTATCTATAAGTTTATTAGGCGTGATTATTCCTTTAACAGTTGGTTTTTTTGTTCCTTATTATTATCCCGGATTATTTTATATAACAGATGATAAACAAAAAATTATTTTCTGCTTGTTTTTCGGAACTTCACTTTCCATTACCGCCTTGCCTGTTATAGCAAAAATTCTGATTGATTTGAATTTGTTGAAATCAAAATTGGGAATTCCGATTATTTCATCTGCAATGATAGATGATGTTATTGGATGGCTTATTTTTTCAATTATATTGTCGCATTTTAAAACAACAGGAAAAGAAACAACTTATTTTTATACAATAATTCTTACAATTGGATTTGTTCTTCTTATGTTTATTGTCGGCAAAAGGATTCTTGACCATTTTTTGCCATGGATAAATAAACATCTTGCATGGCCCGGAGGTTTTCTTTCACTTTCGCTCGCACTTTGTTTTCTTTGTGCTGCTTTTACCGAATATATAGGTATTCACGCTGTATTCGGTGCTTTCGTGCTTGGCATAACTTTGCGAGATGTTTCAGCTCTTAACGAAAAAGCTAAAGAAATCGTTTATCAGTTTGTAAATAATGTTTTTGCTCCGCTGTTTTTCGTTTCAATAGGATTAAAAGTGAATTTTGTTACAAATTTTGATTTGCAATTGGTTTTAATCGTTATAGTTCTTGCATTTTTCGGAAAAATAATCGGCTGCGGACTTGGAGCATATTTAAGCAAACATAATTTAAGGGAATCTTTAGCCATAGGATTTGCAATGAATGCAAGAGGTGCAATGGAAATTATACTCGGACTTCTCGCATTGCAAAATAAACTTATAAAAGAAAGTATGTTTGTTGCTATTGTTGTAATGGCTCTGTTTACAAGTATTTTAGCAGGTCCGTTCATGAAACTATTTCTGAAAAAATCATCGGTATTAAAACCAATATCTCCGCAAAATCCAACACAACTCAAGCTGACAATCGAAGAAACTAAAGAATAAAGAGCATCTCTAAAAACTCGCCTCTCTTCGTTGGACTTCAAAATCCAAATCCTCATTAACACACAGTTAACTCCTGTTGGAATTTCTTGTCCGCCTCGATATCCGAGTTTTTAGAGATGCCCTAAAGTAACCGGTACTGGTATGTGGCATTCAGTAAAAAACTCTAAGCTCCTTGCTCTATGCCCTAATTCGTACTTAAATTTTTAACATCGAAGAAATTGCTTTTTCTTAGTTGTCGTATAGGATACCATGAGGTAAGTAGAGCAATTAAAAATACTGTTATAAAAACATATATAAAATCCTTTATGTGTAATTCTACGGGATAAGTATTTATAACAAATGTACCGGTTGCCTGAATTTTGATTAATCCGAATTTTTGCTGAATAATGCAGATTAAAGCACCAAGAGCAAGTCCGGCAATCGCTCCGAGCAAATTTATCATCAATCCTTCTATTAAAAATATTCTGCTTATTAATTTATTGCTTGCACCAAGCGATTTAAGAATCATCGCATCTTTTTTCTTTTCAAGTATGAGCATAGTCAGCGAGCCGATAATATTAAATGTGGCGATTATCAATATAAAACTTAAAATAAGAAACACTGCCCATTTTTCATTTTTCATGACTTTGTAAAGCAATTTATGCTGCTGGTAGCGATTTTCGACAATAAATCCGCTGCCAACTAATTTCTGAATTTCCTTTTGTACATTTTCCTTATCTGTATTTTTTGAAAGTCCAATTTCTATTGCAGTAATATCTTCTTTGTATTCGAGCAATCTGCGGGCAAACCGAAGCGGAACCAAAACATACTTTATGTCAAAGTCCTGCTGAATAGAAAAAACTCCTGTAGGAAGAATTGCCAGATTATTGAAAGCACTCATCTGGTTGTAAATATTTTTTGTTCGACGCGGAACATAAATACTCAGTGGTGTAGAAAAATCCTTTAAATTTAAAGAAAGAAAATATGCAATTCCCTGTCCTACAATAGCAAAGTTGTTGCTGTCAGATTCAAGTGTAAATGAACCGCCAACAATCATTGTATCGAGCTTGCTCATTTTCTTAAAATCACTTTCAACTCCTTTTATTGTGGCAATGTATTGTTTGTCGTGGTACTTCAAAAGTGCATTTTCTTCAAGTATATTTGTGTAAAAAATAACTCCATTAATTTTTTTAATCTTTTCAATCGGTATATTATGTGGATTAAATGTTTTACCGAGTTTTGCAGTAATTTTTATATCAGGGTCGAACGAATTGAAAAGTGAAATCACAACACTTTCGAAACCGTTGAAGACAGAAAGAACAATTATCAGAGCCATTGTTCCTACCATAACTCCGATAACTGAAATCAATGAAATAACATTTATTATATTGTGTGATTTCTTTGAAAAAATATATCGCTTCGCTATGAAAAATGAAAAATTCAAATTCAGAAGTTTAATTGTTATCAGGCAAAAGTAAGTAAAGTTTTCTTAATATATTTTTACAAGGAATGAATTTTAAAAGTTTGTGGTTTGTCGTTTGGTAATATGTATGAAATAAATTCCTATTTTTAAATAAAAAATTACTTGTTGTTATTTATTGCAATATTTCGGCAATTTTTTCTCAAGGCATACAGAGTTTTATTAGCTCTCAATAACATTTTTTAACTATAAACAACAAACATTTTAAACGACAAACGTATTATAAAAGTGAGAAGTTAATAATGGTTAAAATATATTTAATTATATTTGTTTGTTAAAATTATATTTTATGAAAATAGGCATATACGGGAAAAATTTAAATGAGAAGTGCAGAAATAATGCTGTTAAACTCATTGAAAAACTTGAAAAACATAAATTCGGGTTGTTTGTTTATGAGCCGTTTTATAACTTACTTTTAAAAAAAAATAAAATAAAATTTTCTTCGAAAATAATTCCTTTTAATTCACATTTGGAAATAAAAAATAAAATTGATTTTCTTTTCGGCATAGGTGGTGACGGAACTATACTAAATACCATAAATCTTGTTTATAATTCAGGAATTCCGATAATGGGAATTAATACCGGAAGATTGGGTTTTTTATCAAGTACATCCGTCGAAGATTGCGACAAAGCAATTCAGTGCCTCATTGATAAAGATTATTATCTTGATAAAAGAACACTTTTAAAACTTGAAACAGAAAATAATTTATTTAGAAATGAAAATTACGCTTTGAATGATGTTACAATTCAGAAAAAAGATATTTCGTCAATGGTAAATATTCACGCATATATAAATGGTGAATTTCTGAATTCGTACTGGGCTGACGGCTTATTGGTTTCAACTCCCACCGGCTCCACAGCGTACTCGCTAAGTTGCGGAGGACCGATTGTAGTGCCTGAATCAAAAAATTTTGTAATCAATCCTATTGCACCACATAACCTTAATGTGCGTCCCATAATAATTCCCGATGATAAAACAATAACTTTGAAAATTGAGGGAAAAAGTAAAAGTTTTTTAATTTGTCTCGATTCACGCGTTGAAACAATTGATTCAAAAATCGAATTAAAAATTACAAAAGCTAACTTTTGCATAAACCTTGTCAGATTAAAGAATCAGAATTTTTTTTCTACAATCCGTAATAAACTCATGTGGGGAATGGATAAAAGAAATTAATTAATTTTGTTACATCAAGAAAAATAGTTTTGTTAATTTTTTTTATTTTTAATACTTAAAAATGATTTTATGCTTAAACAAACTGTTTTTATCATCACGCTTATAGCTACAATTGCTGCTTTCACTTATTCTGTTTCAAAAATCATTGCTTTGCTTAATATTACAAAAAAAGCTTATCCGATAAAAGATATATGGAAGAGAATAATAATGACAATAAACGTTGCTTTTTCCCAGAGCAAAATATTCAGACGTCCGGTGATAGGTTTTTTACATGCCTTGGTATTCTGGGGATTTCTGGTGATTTGTGTGGGAAGCAGCGAAATTATTTTTGATGGTGTTACCGGAAGTGAAAAGGTTTTTTCTTCTTGGGGCATAATATATGATATCATCACGACATCGGGAGATATTTTCGGTTTGCTGGTTTTAATTTCAATTATTGTTTTTCTTGTCCGTCGCGTATTCATGCACATCAAGAGATTTTATGGCATTGAAATGAAAAAGAAATTTCACACCGATGCCAATATAGCATTGTCAATAATTTTGTTGCTTATGATTTCATTGCTAAGCATGAATTCCTCATATATCACTTTTACTCCGTCTTATGATGTTGTTGGAACATACCCTGTAAGCAGATTTATTGCACCTTATTTTCATGGTATGGATTTCAGTGTTATTTATGTGATTAATCAGGTAAGCTGGTGGACGCATATTTTACTAGTTTTCTTTTTTGCAAATTATCTTCCTTACTCAAAACATTTTCATGTTTTCATGTCAATACCGAATGTTTTTGTCAGCAGATTAGAGCCGCTTGGAAAATTACCGAATATGGAAAATGTTACAAAAGAAGTTAAATTAATGCTTGATACCTCAACTGCTTATTCAGCAACTGCTGAAGCAGGAGCAGAGCTATCGCGTTTTGGTGTTAAGGATGTTGAAGACGGAACATGGAAAAATTTTGCCGATTCGCTTTCATGCACGCAATGCGGAAGATGCACATCTGTTTGTCCGGCAAATATTACAGGAAAAAAACTTTCACCGCGAAAAATATTAATGGACTTCAGAGCAAGGATGAAAGAAAAAGGAAAATTTTTATTGAAAGATAAAAAGTACACAGACAACAAATCTTTGCTTAGAGATTTTATAAGCGAAGAAGAAATATGGGCTTGTACAACCTGCAATGCGTGTGCAAAGGAATGTCCAGTAAACATAAATCATCCTACATTAATTGTTGATTTGCGAAGATATCTTGTAATGGAAGAAGCCAAAGCACCAAGCGGATTGAATGCAATTTTTGCAAATATTGAAAACAATGGAGCACCTTGGCAATTTTCACCGCAGGACAGGTTGTTGTGGGCAAATGATTTGTGTATGAATAAGAAATAGTTTATGGCTTTTAGTTAGCGGCTGCAAGAAAACGCCAACTACTGCGTTATTCTCGTCTTGAAAAAAAGTCATTTACAAAAAGTAAACTCCATATTTTCAAAACATCGAAAGCCTTGTATTTGGCGTTTTCTTATCACCAACTTAAAATTTTAATAGTTTTCTTACAAACACTGGTTAAAGGTTTTGCCAGCAAACGCTTTATCTCTATAAAATCCTAAGCCAAACATAGTAATATCGTCACAATAAATGTATAATATGCCATAAAGTCGTTTGAATAAATGTACTCATAATACAATTTGTCAAATAACTTTTGTATCTTTGTAAAAAAAATATTATGGAACGGTTTCAATTCGAGAAACTTATTAATTGGAAAAATTCCAATAATCGCAAACCCTTGATTATTCGGGGTGCCAGACAAGTTGGCAAAACATGGCTTATGAAGGAATTTGGGCAACGCGAATACAGTCAGATTGCTTACGTAAATTTTGAAAGTTCTAAATCTTTAAGAAATTTATTTATCAATGATTTTGATATTCAGCGAATAATTGTTGCCATTCAGATAGAAACCGGTGTGCAAATCAATCCAAAAAATACCCTTATTATTTTCGATGAGATTCAGGAATGTGAGGGAGCCATTACATCATTAAAATACTTTTTCGAAAATGCACCACAATACCACGTCATTGAAGCGGGTTCATTGTTGGGAGTGGCATCACATCAGCATACTTCATTTCCAGTGGGCAAAGTTGGTTTTTTAGACCTTTACCCATTGAGCTTTGGTGAGTTTTTGCTGGCACTCAATAAAAAATCTTTATATGAACTTTTATTGAAACGCGATTGGTTGTTGATTACAAGTTTCAAACCGAAATACATTGAACTTTTGCGTCAATACTATTTTATTGGAGGAATGCCCGAAGCCGTAAATTCTTTTTCAACTGAAAATGATTTTAAAAAAGTGCGGGACATACAAATAAATATTTTAAGTGCCTATGAACAAGATTTCTCAAAACATGCACCAAATGAAATTGTTCCAAGAATTAGAATGATATGGCAATCCATACCCTCGCAATTGGCAAAAGAGAATAGAAAGTTCATTTATGGTTTACTCAAACATGGTGCAAGAGCAAGAGATTACGAAGTGGCAATGGCATGGCTCATAAATTCGGGCTTGATATACAAAGTGAACAGGGCTTCAAAACCCGCATTGCCTTTGGCTGCATACATGGATAGTTCTGCATTTAAAATCTATCTTGTGGATGTAGGATTACTCGGTGCCATGGGCAATATAGACATTAAAACAATTATTGATGGAAATTATATTTTTCGGGAATTTAAAGGTGCAATGACCGAGCAATATGTGTTGCAACAATTAAAATATTGTGAAAAGCTATCAATTTATTATTGGTCAACAGAGAAATCGACAGCTGAAATTGATTTTCTGGTTCAGTTTGCCGATAAAGTAATTCCTATAGAAGTAAAGGCAGAAGAAAATTTACAGGCAAAAAGTTTAAAATCGTTTCAGAAACAATATAAACCATCACTATCAATCAGAACATCCATGTCGGATTATCGAACAGATGATTGGTTAACAAATCTACCACTTTATGCAGTTGAGAATTATTGGAAATAATAAAAATTTCTGACAAGGTGTATTCGTGAAAATAAACGACATCCACCAAAGACGGTGGGTTTTGTATTAAACTAAAAAATTCTGCTCTCTGTGAAAATAAAATTAAAAATGTTTATATTAGCAGTCATAAAACAATTATTGAATAAGGCAAACTCCAGAGCGGAATGTATTTTTACTACATTGCGTAATTAATGAAGTATTAGGAACAGGAACTTTGATTGCTCAATAAATAATAAAATATAAACAATAGTAGTTATGGAATCGGAAAAAATAAAAATCGAAATTCCTGTAATGGCTGGTATGGCTGCAAAAGGCATTAAGCCCGAATATTTATTCTGGGTCGGTTGTGCCGGTGCTTTCGATGACAGATACAAAAAAGTAGCAAAAGCATTTGCAAAAATATTAAGTCATCTTGAAATAAGTTATGCTGTTTTGGGAGTTGAGGAATCGTGCACCGGAGACCCTGCACGCAGAGCAGGAAATGAAATGCTTTTTCAAATGCAGGCACTTTCAAATATTGAAATATTAAAAAAATATGATATTAAAAAAATTCTTACGATTTGTCCTCATTGTTATAATATTTTTAAAAATGAATATCCTGACCTTGGCGGTTGTTATGAAGTAATTCATTACACGCAATTTTTTAATAAATTAATAAATGAAGGGAAACTAAAAATTAATTCTAAAAAATTTGCTGATAAAAAAATTACATTTCATGACCCATGCTATCTGGGCAGATTGAACGATGAATATAAAGCACCGCGAAAAGTGTTAAATAAAATTTCATCGAAAAATGTTGAGATGAAAAGAAATAAAAGTTTTGCTTTATGTTGCGGAGCCGGCGGTTCGCAAATGTTTAAAGAAGCAGAAAAAGGCGATAAGGAAATTTTTATTCAACGAATAGAAGAAGCACTTGAAACAAAAGCCGATATAATTGCAACTGCCTGTCCTTTCTGCATGACAATGCTTACCGATGGGCTAAAATATAAAAATAAAGAAGAAGAAATTTTTAATTATGACATCATTGAACTCGTCGCTCAGGCATTGGAATTGTAGTAGAAGGGTGTTATTAAAAGTAACCGCAAAGAAAGTTTTTAGAGATGCTCTTTAAAATATAAGATAGCCAATACCAATGTAAGCATTAAATGCATATAGCCATAGCAAGCGATTGTTCGATAATCGCCTGATATAGTTATCTTCATTATATGAATCAATTGAATCAAAAATGGAAGGAGTTAAATTGTTTTTACCAAAAACCCATCCGAATTGTACTCCTCTATTAATAATAAAATGATTAAAAATTACATTTTGTTTTCCGAAAGTAATTCCTATAGCTAAACTATTATATGGACTCATGTTTTTTATGTGTGGGCTTTGTGTGGTTCCATTGTAATTGCTTATATTTGAGAATAGTTCATTTTCATTATATTTAACATTGTACGTTATATACAATAACTCAAATTTTACATAAGAACCAACAGGTGCTATATAATTCCGGCTAAACTTTTTAAATGTTAACCCAAAACATTTGGTATTTATTTGTCCGGCATAATTGTCATTACTAAAGGTTCCTATTTCAAAACCCGAGTTATTTTGTGAAAAGTAATTATATTGAAGCGTTTTATTAAATAAAAACTCTGTGTTAATTATGTTACAAGAGAAACCTAATGAAGTTTTTCTGCTTACAACATAATCAATGCAAAAAGAATGTCTGAGATTAATATCACGGGGTAATTCGATTTTACCTGATGGGTCATTTATAGGTCTATATAGTGAAAGCATTGCATAAACATCATAGTATATTGATGTTTTCATTCCCTGATATCCGGGAGACTGGGCACTGGAATTTATGTAATAATAAAAAACAAACAATAAAATAATAAAATATTGTTTCATTTCTTTGAATTTTTTATTTGATGAAATGTGTCGTATAATAATGAATTTTTTAAATCGTTAAAATCGTTTGATTTAAAGGCAGAAAATTCAACAAATACATTTTCTCCTGTTTCAAGATTATAAAGGAGATTAAAGAAAAATGTTTTATTTTCAGGCTTTAAAAGATATGGTATTGAAAACAAAGTAGTATAAAAGCAAAAAAGTCCGGCTACAGCCCAGCCAACTTTATCTTTTTTCATTCTGATTTTCTCAAAACCAATTAAACATGCATATTTTGTTTGGTATTTTGAAGTTATATTATTAATGTATTTTGTTTCAAAAGGAATTATTCCATTAACTTCATTCTTGGTATTTTTAAGTTGCTCGGAAAACCATTCTTTAAGCTGCGACATATTATTATATTTATCAATATCACTTTCCAAAAAACTTTTTGAATCTAAAATATTTAAACCGAGCTCAGCTATTTCTGCATTTTTTTTAATTCTGTCATTTAAATCAATTTGGTTTAATTCAGAATCAATATATCTTATCTGGTCTTTTTTTCTTTCATCTTGCTTTTCATAAGATGGTTCAACAATTAAAATTTTATCAATACCGAGTGATTTTCCACAATTTTTTTCATGTCTTCTTTGTTTTTTTTCTGCTTTTCTTTGTTCCTTGTTTTTTGCAATACTTTCTTCATTATAATCTTCGTCTCCTTTGCTTTTTGTATCAATACCTTTCTGCTTCTCATTAAATTTATCGACAAAATTTTTGTCTTTCAATAAATCAACAAAAGCAAAACTTATAAAGTTATCATCATTTTTTACTTCTTCGTTTTTTGTTTTTCTTTTGATTTTTTCATATTTCGATAACTTTGTTGTATCAGTATTTTTATCATTGTTTTCGTTTTTTTGTTTTACCTCTTCCTTTGTTGATGTTGAAAAATCCGACAAATACATTTTGCAGTTTTTCGTAAGTAAGTTAAACAAATCATCACAAATCTTTTCCTGATATTTATCATTGGGATTTTTTTGTAATAACTTCCAGTTATAATGAAGGGCAATAGAACTAATTTCTTTCTTATTAAGAGTGTTAAGAAAATAAAATATTTGCTGGGATTCTCCTTCAATTTTTTTATATCCTTCGAGAACAGAGCCAACGGAATAGTTTACTTTATAAATTGCCAATGCATATAACCCATATCCGATTATTGATTCCAAATATTTGTTTTCAGGAAATTCTTTTAATAGAATATAACTGTTATATATAGCATTTGCATAATCTTTTGAAATAATGAATTGCCTTAATACTTCAAACCGGGCAAGATTTCTTATTCTTAAAAAGTCCTCTTTAGGTAATATAAAGTCACTTTTACCTTCAGTACTTTCATTTGCAGTTAATAACTTTGTTGCTTCTCTTCGTTTTCTTATATTAGGATGTGTGCTTTTAGAATCATCATAATTATCTCCCGTTTTAATAGGCTCAACTTCTTTTAAAAAATATTTTTCGGGAAATTTCATGTACTCGGTTTCAAAAAATGATTTTTCAAATGGCAATTCATCAAAAGGTAAATATGAATATTGCATTACATCAAATGACTTGTCTACTGCGGAAATGCTATATTTCGAATGAAGATAAAAACTTTTCAATCCTTCTATGTCGGCTTCACTTTCATTTTCTCTCGACCTGTAACTGCTTGCTAAATATTTATCATCAATAGATAAACCTTTATATTTTTTATTATCATTACTATATATTTCCTGATTTTCAAGAAAAATTTCAATGTTATGTTTTTTTACATAATGTATTATTTCATGAGCAAGTATATAAGCTAATTCAGCTTCATTTTCTAATTGAGCAATTAAACCAAGATTAACAAAAATAATTCCTTTGTCTGTCGAAAAGGCATTCACATATTGCGTTTTTGTAACATAAAAATGCAATTCCTTTCTTAATTGCGGATTGTCTTTTAAAAGGTTATCAGCTACTTTATTCACATAGTTACTAACTTCTTCGTTGAATAAAACTTTTCCGCTTAGTAAAATCTCATCTATTGTGAAATTACTCAATAAAATAAATCTTTCTTTTTGCTTTCGGGTTTTATGTTTGTCGGTTTTATCAATTTGTTCTTTTTCCTTTTCGACTTTAATTGTAGAAAGTGTTCTGAAGTCATCCGGTATATTCCCCGATGATTTCAAAGGAACAAAGTCGCTTAAGTTATTATTTTGAGCAAAAAGAATTCTTGCTGTTAACATTAAAAATAAAAAATATTTAATTTTTATTTTCATACCTTTTATAATGAAAAGAGGTTATATTATTAGAAAAACCAAACAAGTATTATAACTTCATTTGCAATTTTCCAAAATTTATTTATTCGTAAATTATTTTATTGAAATAGAAAACTGTTCTTTTCTTATCTTTGCCTTTTAATTCTTTGTTCTTAATTCTTTCAAAACCATAAGCAATAAAATAATTGTCGTACCAAAAATCCATATCGCTTGAAAGATTTAATTTGACTTTGTCGTTGGAATAATTTGTTTCGATTTTCGTACTTTGTTTATTGTCAATTACAGTTTTTCCGCTTATTGTTTTTGAATGTATGGCTCCACCATTGCTGTAAACTAAATTTATATTATTTCCATCAATCAATACTTTTACTCTCTTTTTTAAATTAAAAGTTAAAATATCTTCTATTTCAAAACAATTATCCCATAAAAGTTCCCCGTCTTTATCAAATCCAACTATAAAAGCATGAGTATATCTATACCCGTCAAAAACCTGATAACAATGTGTTGTTGAGCCTCCGTTAGCAGTATAAGTGGTATAACATTCTGTGTGATACTGTGGATAATATGCTTCTGCAATCATAATATACTCATCATCTTTTTTAATAATGTCATGAATAAGAAGTCTGTAATTATATGTTACTGTGTTTCCTTTTTCTTTTGCTTTCTTTGCTTTTTTTAACACCTTTGCTTTCTGCCGTTCACTCAGATAATCGAAGAACTTACTGAATTTACTGAAATCGTAAAATTTAATATAATCTTGATTGCTGTTTTTGAAACCTGATATATATATGCCGTTTGATAGGTTTGATACATAATTATTTTTCTTGCTTTTTTTGTTTTTTGTACTACAGTATGTGCCAATAATTAATTTTTCATTTTTATCTACACTTAATAATTTGCCGTCAATAATAGAATTATCAATACCCGGGTTAATTTTAAATGAATTAGCCAAATTATTACCTTTGTATTCATTAACAATTACATTATTTACTCCTTTTACAGGATTGTTAAAAATGAAAGCATCTGTATTATCTGTAACGTCATCAACCTGAAGACCTAAAAGTATTCCGTTTCCTGCCAAAGTAATATTGTTATTTTCAATGCTTTTTGTTTTTAAATTATAAGTATAAATTATGGGAATTTTTTTATAATTAAATATTCCAAATAAATAAGGAATACCCAAGCCGATATAACATAGAGTAGTTCGTCCACAGGTCTGACTTCTTGTCAATGCAAAATTTCCTCCGAGATATGCTATATCTCCATTTACTTTAAAATCAAGTCTTGAGAAATTTTTATTGTCTATTATAAAATCATATTTCGTAACGCTTTCATTTTTTATATCATATTTAATAATGTTGTAAGAACCCTTACGTTCATCAGAAAACAGCATATATATATTATCTTCTGATATTTCGTATGTTTTATAAATATTGTCGTCTATCAGGTCAATTGATTTTTCGTTGACTTCTTTAAATTCATTATCATACTTTGTGAATACCCATTTGGTCATGCCTTTTTCTTGTTTGCTGTCGTTTTCATTAAATAAAAGCACACCTTCTTTTCCAATAGGAATAACCTTATAATCAGCATCGTATTTTGCCGGAATTTCCACCCGTAAAGGTTTTTGCGCAAATATTTTAAAATTAAATGCTATTAACCCCAAGCATAAAAACAGTAAAGCAAATTTGATTTTCATAAACTATAATTTTTTAAGTTAATATTAATTTTCGGCAAATTTATTAATATTATTTGTAAAAAAAATACTCTGTAAAATAACTTTAAGGTTAAAAATCTGTTGCTTATAAATTAAGCAATACAAGAATATTTGCTTATTGTATTTCATTCAGCAATATTTTTTTTACCTTGT
>JBAZBZ010000012.1:0-10806 GCA_041671145.1 Bacteroidales bacterium
AGTTATTGTATGTTCCTGCAACTATTGTTTGTCCTCCCATAAAACGGTCGTAGTTTATTGTGCCTCCCCACGTTTTGCCTGCGGGTATTGGTGTTGCATCATTATACACACTCGTTGTAATTGTTCCGCTGTTATTTATTGTTGTTAATGTGCCTTGTAATTTATAACTGCTCATGCTTAATGTTCCACCTGAGGGAATTGTTAAAGTTCCATTTACTGTTAAAATACCGCCTGCGGTATTAGTTCCGCTTGTATTATCAAGTTGTAAATTATTGTATGTTCCTGCAACTATTGTTTGAGAGCCGGAAGCAGCAGCATATTCTACTGTTCCGCTCCATGTTTTTCCTGATGGTATTGGGGAGTAGTATCCTGTTGTGTATGATGTTTTTATTGTTCCGTCATTTGTTATTGTTGATAATGTACCAAACAAAACATAACTTGAAGTCAAATTCAATGTGCTGCCAGATGAAACTGACAGAGTACCATTTACTGTTAAGTTTCCTGCTGCTGAAATACTGCCTGTTCCTGATATTGTAAGATTATTAAATGTATAACTGGCAATGGTTTGTGTGCCGGAGCTGTTGAAATTTACTGTTCCAGTTGATGCTGTGAGTGTTGCACCGGAACCAAGGTTTCCTCCGATGTTTAATGTTCCTGCTCCTGTAAATGTTAAATTCACTCCCGACGGACCTCCTGTGAATGAAATATCACCTGAACAATTAATAGAACCCGTAGAAACTGTCAGTGAACTTGTGGCAAGAGAACCGCCATGTATTGTAATGCTTCCTGCATTAAGTGTCCCTGCATTTACAGCGATTAGTGATGTTTTAAATGACGATGGGGCAGTCATGCTGACAGCACCGGTAACTGTTAGTGTATAAGAGTCGCTGATTGTAATTCCATTTGCTGAACCTGCACTATTCGCATTTATTGTTATGGTATTACATTCAGCATTTGCATCAACTGTAACGGTAATTCCGCTATTAACAACAACATCATCGGAAGATGTTGGAACTGATGAGCCGCCCCATGTAGTTGTCGAACTCCAGTTGCCTGTTACTGATGCTGTTCTTGTTGCTGCTAATGCTGTTGAGAAAACATTAAATAAGAACAGCGTAAAAACGATTACGGCTGTAATGGTATGTTTTAATGTGTTTGCAGGTGTTTTCATTTGTTTAAATTTTAGCGTTTAATTTCTTCTTATTTATAATTTTTGGTATAATAACCCATAGTTTAAACTTTGTGTAAACCTTAGTGTCCTTTGTGGTTAAAAAAATATAACCACAAAGAGCACGAAGTAAATTTCACGAAGGACACAAAGAACTATATTTGATTACAACATAATATTTTTTAATGACTAATCTAATTGTTAATATTTCCAACAATTGTCAGCACTACCGGCGAATTCAAAGCATTTGAAAAAACATCAAGCTGCTTGTTAATAATACCGGGCAATGTAGTGTTGTAATTAACAGTTATTGTTCCTGTGCCATTAGGCAAAACAGGAGTATTTGACCATGTTACTGTAACATAGTCGGGGCTTGTTTTTACTGAATCAATAATTAATGCTTTTGTGCCAGTGTTTGTGAAAGTAAAAGTATAATCGCCGGCAGGAACGTTATTGGATTCGGTTTTTGTAACTTGAGCATAATCATGGATTGTGGTCTGAAAAGTTAATTGAGCATAAGTAGAATCGCTTTGCGGATTTGGTTCATTTTCTGCTGCTTTTATTGTGAACACTGCAAGTAAAAGCAGATAAATTGTTAAAGTAAATTTTTTCATATACATTAAATTTTTAGTTCGACTTTTTTCAATACTGCAATAATAAAAATATTTTTCCCATTTTAAAAAATAAAATAAGGTTTTTTCGATATAAAGTGCTTTTTACTAATATTTTATAGCACAAATTACTAGTAAAAATAATAAAATCTCATATGTAAATTTATTCCCCAATTTAGTTATAAACCTGTCAAGTTATTTCAGGAAGGTACAATGGGTTGCAACTCATTATTTGATTGGCATAAGAATGTTGTTTTTTAATTTTTAAATAAACCAGTTTAGATTATAATTTTGTCTTTAAATTTATTTTGTATAGGTTTGTCTGACAATATTTCAAAATATTTTTCTTGAAAAACACAGAAAATAAATTACTGAAAGAAGGAAAATTGCTGCTATTGGTTGAAGAATTTTATTCCATTCAGGGAGAGGGCTTCAATAGCGGAAAGGCGGCTTATTTCATACGGCTTGGCGGTTGTGACATAAATTGCAAGTGGTGTGATTCAAAAAACTCCTGGGATAAAAAAAATCATCATTTAATAAAAACCGATGATATCATTAAAAATGCAGTTAAATATCCTGCTAAAGCAGTTGTGGTAACAGGTGGAGAACCGCTTAAACACAATCTCAATTATTTGTGCGGCAAATTAAAAAATGCAGGTATTAAAACATATCTGGAAACCTGCGGCATTAATAAAATAAGCGGAAAATGGGACTGGCTCTGCCTTTCACCAAAGAAAAAAGTTTGCCCTTTACCCGAAATATTTGGTATGATAAATGAATTAAAAATTATAATCTGCGATAAATCCGATTTTAAATGGGCTGAAGAAAATGCAAAACGTGTTGATAAAAATTGCAAATTATATTTACAGCCCGAATGGGAAAATAAAAAGAAAACTTTACCTTTAATTATTGATTACATACTTAAAAATCCGAAGTGGGAAATATCGCTGCAAATTCACAAATACATGAATATTCCTTAAACAAGTACTTAAAGTGCCTAAAATACTTCGAGTACTTAAAGTTTTAAAAATGAAAATAAAAAATAGTTGTTGGTTTTCAGTTGCTGGTTGTCAGAAAAGAAAATTTTCAGATGTTTTTGCCTGCTCCGGTAGCTATCGGGATTATAAGGGTAAAATATCTGAAAATTCGCCTTCCTTTAGGGTTTGGGGTAAAGCGAAATTTCAGATATTAGAAATATTCATAATTATATTTTTAATAATCGCTGCAAATATTTGTTTTGCTCAGAATGATAAGTTATCCACTAAATCAAAGAAAGCAAAAGAATATTTCATAAAAGCCGAAATAAATTTCAATCGGAATAATTTTGAACAAGCAATAATTGATGCTGAAAATGCAGTAAGAACAGACACTAATTTTTTTGAGGCATATATAATGCTCGGGCATTTGCATACAAATCTGAAAAATTATAAACTTGCTGCAGCATCATTTAAAAAAGCAATAAAAATAAACTTCACTGATGTTGTTTCAAATTATTTCAGTTTAGGAGAAGCACAGATTTTTATAAATCAATACGAAGAAGCAAAACAAAATTTTTCAAAATTCATAGAGTTGGAAAAAAATGATTTGTATCTTATAGAAAAAGCAAAAAAAAGAATAAAAGATTGCGAATTCTCAATAAATGCAATTAAAAATCCTGTTCCTTTTAATCCGGTAAATCTTGGCGACAGCATAAATTCACCATTCGATGATTATTTTCCTACAATAAGTGCCGATGGTTCGCAATTGATTTTTAACAGAATTAATATGAACACAAATCCTTCACGAATGCAGGATAATATTTTTAACGACGATTTTTATATCAGTTACAGAATAAATGGGAAATGGTCGAAAGCGAGAAACATGGGACCGCCTGTAAACACTCTTTTAAATGAAGGAGCGCAGAGTATTTCTCCTGATGGACATCTTCTCATTTTCACCGCTTGCAGCAGAAAAGATGGTTTTGGCGATTGTGACCTTTATTTCTCAAGAAAAATATGCAACAAATGGTCGAAACCCGGAAATATGGGAAACCTTATAAATAGCAAATACAAAGAAACACAACCATCAATTGCAGCAGACGGAAAAACAATATATTTTGTAAGCAACAGGCCGGGAGGATTTGGAAATGAAGATATCTGGAAAATTAAATTAATAAATGATTCCACGTGGACATCACCCGAAAATCTCGGCTCAACAATAAATACGCCCGAACGTGATGTTACTCCTTTTATACATTTTGATAATAAAACTTTATATTTCAGCTCCGAAGGACATATAGGAATGGGAAAGTTGGATGTTTATTATTCAAAAAAAGATAGTTCGGGAAAGTGGGGAACTCCGGTAAATCTTGGCTATCCGATTAACACAGCAAATGATGAAAGCTGCTTCATTTTAAATGCAGCCGGCGACACTGCTTATTACGCAAGCAACAGACCTAATGGGAAAGGGCGACTTGATATATACAGCTTCGATTTGTATAAAGAGGCAAGACCTGAAATGACAACATACCTGAAAGGAAGAATTTTTAATCAACAAAAGAAACTTATTTTCGATGCAAGAATTGAATTGATTGACCTTGAAACAAAACAAACAACTGCTCTTACGTACTCAAATGAATGTGACGGCGAATTTCTTTTATGTATTCCAACAAATAAAAATTATGCTTTAAATGTTTCTAAAACCGGTTATTTGTTTTATTCCGAAAATTTTTCACTCAAAGGAATACATGATGTTGCAAATCCTTTTTTGACAGACATTGTGCTTGAACCTATTGAAGAAGGACAAATTACAATTCTTAAAAATGTATTTTTCGATTTTGATAAATTTGATTTGAAACCGGAGTCAATTGTTGAACTTGATAAACTTAAAGATTTTCTTATTAAAAATAAAACCATCAAAATTGAAATCGGCGGACATACTGACAATGTTGGCGACGATAAGCATAATCAGATTCTTTCGGAAAACAGGGCAAAAGCAGTTTATGATTATCTTATAAAAAATAATATTGCAAAAGAAAGGTTATCGTATAAAGGATACGGAGAAACCAAACCGATAGATACAAATAATACCGAAAAAGGCAGGGCTAACAACAGAAGAACTGAGTTTAAAATTTTAGGGAAATAAAATGAGTATCTCTCTCGCCATATCACCTTGCCCTAACGACACTTTTGCTTTCGATGCAATGCTGAACGGAAAAATTGATACCGAAGGTTTGGAATTTAATTATATTTTAACCGATATCGAAAACCTTAACAATAAAGCATTAAACAACGAAACAGATATTATTAAATTAAGTTTTCCGACATTTTTCGGCTTAACTGATAAATATGTTTTACTTCATAGCGGTTCTGCTTTGGGCTTTGGCTGCGGTCCTTTGTTGATTTCAAAAAAAGAAACTGATTTAAGAGTATGTCTTAAAACCAAATTTTCAGATGTTTTTACCCCAGCCCTAAAGGGTGAAACATCTGAAAATTTGCCTTCTTCCAGACGACGGATTAGTGATAAAGCGAATCTTCAGTTCTTTGATGAGTCCATAAAAGAAATTGAAAAACTAAAAATTGCAATTCCCGGAAAAAATACAACGGCAAATTTTTTATTAAATTTTGCCTTTCCGAATGCGATAAATAAAACCGAAATAATTTTTTCTGAAATTGAAAATGCAATATTAAATAATAAGGTTGATGCAGGCGTTATAATTCATGAAAGCAGATTTACTTATCAGAAAAACGGGTTGAAGAAAATTATTGATTTGGGCGAATATTGGAAAAGTAAAACAGGAAGCCCAATTCCGCTTGGAGGAATTGCAGTTAAAAGAAATTTGCCCGATGAAATAAAACAAAAAATAAATCGCATTTTGAAAAAAAGTATTGAATTTGCTTTTGCAAATCCGCAAGCAAGTTATAATTTTGTAAAAGAAAATGCTCAGCAAACAGATGATGAAGTGATTAAAAAACATATTGATTTATATGTAAACAAATTTACAATTGATTTGGGGAATGAGGGCAGACAAGCAATTGAAGTTTTTTATGAAAAGATGGTAGAATTAGAATTTATTGATAATAATAATTTTGAACTCTTTATTTAAAGGAATAAACCTGACAGAGTCGTCAGACCTGTCAGAGTTTAAAGAGTTACGAATTCATATTTCAATTTTTCTAAACTTTAAATTTTAAACTAACTTATGATAATAATAACAGGAGCAGCAGGATTTATTGGCAGTTGCCTCGTTGGCAAACTTAACACCGAAGGAATAAAAGATATTGTTGTAGTTGACGATTTTTCTGACGATTCTAAAGAAAATAATTTAACTGATAAATTTTTTGCCGGATGTGTTGACAGAAAAATATTTTTTGAATGGGCTGTAGATAAAATAAATGAAATTGATTTTATTTTTCATATCGGCGCAAGAACCGACACTACTGAATTTAATAAAGCTCTTTTTAATGAACTTAACTTAAATTACAGCAAAAAAATCTGGACTTTATGTGCTGAAAATAATATTCCTCTGATTTATGCTTCATCAGCGGCAACTTATGGTTCGGGCAATTTAGGATACGATGATGAGCACGAAATAATTGATAAACTGAAACCACTTAATCCTTACGGTGAATCGAAAAATGAATTTGACAAATGGGTTTTAAAGCAAAATAAAAAACCTGATTTCTGGCTCGGTTTAAAATTTTTTAATGTTTACGGACCAAACGAATACCACAAAGGAAGAATGGCTTCTGTGATTTTTCATTCATTTAAGCAGATAAAAGAAACTGGAAAAGTAAAACTTTTCAAATCACACAATCCCGATTTTGAGGATGGCAGGCAATTGCGCGATTTTATTTATGTTAAAGATGTTCTGGATGTTTGTTATTTTCTTATGCAGCAAAAAAAACATTCCGGAATTTATAACCTTGGAACAGGAAAAGCAAGAACATTTCTTGATTTGGCAAACGCTGTTTTTAAAGCAATGAATAAAAAACCCGAAATTATTTTCATTGATACGCCCGAAGATATCCGCGAAAAATATCAATATTTACAGAGGCAAAAATGAATAAACTTTTTTCCGCAGGATATAAAAAACTTTTCACAACTCTCGAAGATGGAATTACTGATTATGTAAAAAAATATTTATCCGGTGGGAAATACTATTAATAATTTAGTTTCTTTTTACTTAATAGTTTTCAAAACCTAAAGAAAGTGAAATAAATTGCTTATTATGGAAATTATCAGTGCCCAGCAGATTACCGAAAAGGATAAATATATAAGAATATTTCTTTTATGTGCGTAATACTTTGTAGTAAGAAAAGTTCCTATCGGTATTGAAAATAAAACAGGAGTAAGAATCACCAAACTGTGGTAACTGTATTTCTGGAATATCTTTACAAACTTTCTGTTCCTCGAATTAAATATTTTTCTTTTGGTTTCTGTTTTCTTTAATTTTATTTTTTCTTTAGAAGAAAAAATATTTCTAAAAAATAATTTTATTTTTGGCCATAAGATTGCCCACTGTTTAATAAACCATTCACTTAAAATAAAAAAGAATAACACTCCTGCTATACCGCCAAGTGCAGTAGTTATAAATGTTTGTATAAAAGAAAATCCCATTTCAGAAGCTAAAGGAGCAGCAAATATAAATTTAATCGCACTTGTTAAAAGTACTTTAAACAATTTAAAAAAAGTTGCGAATTTTAAAAGTGGTTCGAGCATGAATATAAAAAATTGCTGAATGCAAATATAGTAAAGGAAAAGCCCAAATCAAAATATTTTTGTTTAATCTGATTTACAAAGTATTAAATTAAAGATAAATCCAGTTAGGGCTTACATCAAGGCAATCCAAACAGTTCCTTTTATTAAATTGCTGAATGATAAGTATATTGTGAAGATAAACATTATATAACACCTCTCCATTATTTCTTTAACCATTTTATAAACCACGGCAGATTATTTCTTCTTATTTGCAAATAGAAACATTCTTTTGAACCGAAACCTTTATAAAACCTCGCAAGATTCGAATTATTAGAACCTGCAAAATCAAGTATGAGATTTCTTTGTGCATTTTTTTCAATAAATTTATCAATGATAAACGACATTGCTCCTGTTTTTCGTGCCAATTGTCCTGAACCCGAAAAAAGAAAAATAACCTTATTATTACTTTCAATAAAAAATATTCCTGCACAAAGTTGATTTCCCTTGTATGCCGCCCAAACCTGACCTTTTCCTTTTTTCTGGATTAAGTGGATAAGCAATTTTAGATTTTCGTAATCATTATTTTTCAGATTCTTTATTTGTTTACCCCTGTTTTTTCTAAAAAGATTTATTATTTCTTCGGGACTTGCAGTGCTGTTTATTTCAAGGTTATTTTTCTCGGCATTTTTTATGTTGCGTAAATTATTTTCGGCGTAATTTTTTTTAAGCTGTTCATAAGAGCTTATCAAATCAAGCTCAAGGGTTGTGTTGGTTTTATACTTAAAATCTTTTCTCGAAATTTTATTATACTTATTAATATTAATTTCAATAAATTTGAATTTCTCCGGTATAGCATCAATAAAATTATTTACAATTTCGCTGGTAAGTATTTTATTTGAAAAAACACCGAGTTGCTGGTTAAAATACGGTTGATATAAATAATAAATACCATATTTTTTTCTGTAAGTCAAAGGAAATACGTACTCGTAATCGCCTATTATCAATGCATCCCAGCTTTCACACAAAACATCAAGATACCATGAATACGCATAAATAATTCCATTAAAAGCATTCGTAATGCAATTATCCCATTTGGCTTTATCAATTTCGCTATGAGTTAAATATTCGAACATGAAAATATTTTGCTTTTACTGCATTCTGTTTGGTAATATTAAGAAAAAAGCACTATTTTTAACGTGAGTTCGGAATTTAGTTTATTTTGTTTTAAACAATATTAATATAAAAGATAGCAAAGTACATAGCTTTTGTGGATTTTTTTTGGTGACAAGAAAAATATAGCCACAAAAACACAAAATTTCACCAAATAAAAAGCAATTAAATTTTTGAATTTCAATATTTATAATCCCGAACTCTCGACTTTATGGACAGACACACTAATTAATAACGCTTACTTTTCTAACCATAGTATTATTGCCGTTTGAAATTCTCACTACGTACAATCCCATAATAATTTTACCATTTATATCTGAAATATCAATGTCTAATTTATATATACCATTTTCTTGTTTTAATACTGTTCTTTTTATTTCTTTGCCAATAATATTATAGACAATTACCTCTATCGGTAAGTCAGTGTTTTTCGCTTTACACATTACGGTAAACTTTCCTGCATTTGGGTTTGGGAATAATTCTATAGTACCAAAATCATTGTTATTTTCTGTTACTCCGTTTGCAGAATTATTTGCTCTTTCATGACATGGACCAAGACAATCTCCGTGATTTCTCAAATGTGCAGGAACAGCACTAGTGCTTACACATTCGGTCTGTTCGTTTTCAGGATTACCTGGTGGTCTATGACATATATACACTTTTTTACCTTTATCATCACATCTTATATCAATTACATTCATAACTACTAAGCCGATGTCAGAATTACCATTAGATTTTACCATTGTTACTGTATAAGTGGTCTTTATTGTCGGACATACCGATATACTTGATGATGTTGCTCCTGTATTCCATAAATAATGTGCAGCAATTTCCGGAACTGTTAATGTTACACACTGATGACCATAACCTATAAAAATAGTGTTACTGTCTCCGCAATTATTTCCTTGGTCTTCAGAGCCAGGAGTTACACCTATAACTTGTATGGGATTTACAATTACAAGAACTGTGTCAGCATCAGAACAACCATTTGCATCAATAACTGTAACTATATATGCATTAGTATTTGTCGGAACAAAAGGAATTCCCTGCTGTATTCCATCACTCCAGATGTAATTTATCCCTCCACTTGCTGTGAGCGTTACACTACTGCCTGAATTAACCGTTTGGTCGTTGCCGGCGTTTGCCTGTGGCAATGGGTTAACTGTTACAGTTACGCTGTCAATTGCGAAGCAACCACTTTCACCAACCGTTACTTTATAAGTTGAAGTATTTATTGGAATAAATGAAATTCCTTGTTGTATGCCATCACTCCAAATATATTCTAACCCACCGTTTGCTATGAGTGTAATATTTTGTCCGTAGCAAACTGTTTGATTTTCGCCTGCTTCTGCCTGTGGCAAAGGATTAACTGTTACGGTTACGCTGTCAACTGCTATACAGCCATTATCTCCTGTTCCGGTAACTTTGTATGTTGCAGTATAAGTTGGAATGAAAGGTATTCCTTGTTCAACACCATTATTCCAGCTATAATTTGTGCCGCCATTTGCAGCAAGTATAGCACTATTTCCAATACAAACTGTTTGATTAGGTCCGGCTTCAATTTGTGGAGAAGGATATACGATTACTGTCTTGGGTGCAGAAACATTACTGCACCCATTAGCATCAATAATAGAAACAATATAATCAGTTGTAACTATAGGTTTAGCAATAGGATTATAAATATCAGGATTATTCAGGCCAACAGATGGCAGCCAATTTGATGAAAAGGAATTTACCCTTGCAATATAATTGATTGTGGCAGAATAGCCGGAAATCATATTGTAACCGGGTGTGTTATTAACTACAGTAAGAGTGTTTGTTCCAGTAAAATTCCAAAAATCATTTAATTGTAAACTCTTAACTGTAATAATAGATGGATTTGTTCCTGTTTTTGGAACACAATCGCATTCCCAGTTTTTAGAATATATATCATCAGTGCTGTCAATTGTTTTTCCATTCAATTTGAATGTCCAGTTACTGTAGTTGCATGACCAATGTATTTTAAAATCAACAGATATAATAGAATCTGCATCGGTTAAAGAAAAAGGTGCAGACGTCTTTGTTCCGGGTGATTGACTGTAACCATCAACGCACAAACTATTTGTGAACCCACAACTACCTCCACCTTCATCATAAATACAAACATCATAAGAGTTTAAAGATTTAACTTTAGCAATT
>JBAZBZ010000012.1:10816-71481 GCA_041671145.1 Bacteroidales bacterium
CACAGAATCACCCTGACAAATTGCAGGATTTTTCTCGGTTACAATTTCCGGAGCAGGTATTGGATTTACAGTAACGATAATAAAAGCATGAGAACCTGAACACCCATACACATCGTATTTGCCGGAAGTTGAAACAGTGATTGATTGAGTTGTTGCACCTGTTGACCAATTATAGATGCTATTATCCGGATTTGCAGTTAAAATAACCGAATCACCGCTACAAAAAGTTGTAGCACCACTTGGTGTAATTCCTGTAATTGCTGATGATTGATTAACCATTATTGTATCAGTAAAGCTGCTTATACATCCATAAGGAGTAGTAACTTTTAAAGTTATAATTTTCTGTCCGGGAGCATTAAATTTTATACCTTGCGGATTCATTACTAAAGAAGTGGAAGGAGTGGTTTCTGCACCAAAATTCCATTCAAATGTTCCGGAAGGCAAATTACCGATATAATTAAAATCATAAACTAAGGGCTGCCCGCAAAAATCAGGTTGCTTTGCTTCAAACTTTGCAATTGCTGTTGTGTCACCGGCAATCGTGCTGGTTACATAATTTGTAAATACAGGCGGGATGCTTTCCAAATAAATAGTTGCTCTGTTTTTTATAACTTTACCTGAAATACCTGAGCGTGGTTTGATGCGGTATTTAATATATCCTATACTACCTTGTTGGTCTGTGCTGCTATCGGGCAGATGGATGTTTCTAAAAGTCCATGTAAGTATACCTGCTCCGCTGATATTAAAAGTAGCAGGATGGCTGGTAAGAAGTATTTTTAATGAAGAAACATCTAAATTAAGATAATCAAGTGTGTCAACAACCTGAATATAATTAGCAGGAGCAGTGCCCACATTTTGAAAATAAATTTCATAAGTAAGGCTGTCCGCAGCACTAATAGTTTTGCAGGGACCATTTCCTTCAGGAAACACAAGTTTTTTAACATTAGGAAAAATCGGACCCGAATAAGCCATATCATATTCGGAATGATTATTATTATTACCATCATCAGGAAGAATATCGGCATAAGAATGCAAGATGGTTCCAACAGGTGTGCAACAAGCTGTATGTGTTATTATATTTAATGATTTGGGTTGAATGGAATGCTGCTTTATTGATGGGCAGGGATTTTGTCCCGGATTATCGCATAAATGATACCATTCAAAAACAAAGCCGTCGGCAATGCTTCCTGAAATGTTATCAGGCGGACATAATATACCGCTAACCTGAGAACTATCATACATTTCGCCTGTCGGAAGATGTACTATCAGCGTACAAGGGTCACTTATCATCGACCCGTTATTAAAGTAATTTACAGTATAATTATTTTGAACACATTTGCTGCAAACTCCATTGCAATAATCTGTAAGTCCGGAAAAACAATTTGAACTATCAGGTAATTGTATTCCCTGAATGCTAACACCTAAATCGGTACCATTTGTTAAAATAAATTTACTTCCAAAGTTAATATTTTTCACTTCTTTATTATTTTCCGGAACATCAATAGTATAGTCGTTTATAGGGTATGTCTTTATCCATCCTTCCTCGGGTTTTAGTTTTAAAGTATATGTTCCAGGTGCAACTACAAAATAATAATCCCCATCACTGTTAGTTGTTGCATATTGTGTTTGTATGCCATTACCATCTAACAGAATCACTCTGTCAGCCAATCCATATTCTGAACTATCACGTATTCCGTTACCGTTAGTATCTTCAAACACATTCCCATTTATACCGGGTATTGCGTTTTTCATTACTGTAACAGAATTTCCCATCCAGTTTGCCACTATAATATCAACATCTCCGTCATTATCAATATCAGCAACATAAATGTCTATAGGTTGTTTTCCGGGAGGAACATAAAAATCTTCTCTTTGATTAAATACGCCATCAGCTCTGTTTTTCCAAATAGTAAAAGTATTACATCCAACATTATTGTTAGCAGCAATAATATCCTGGTCGCCATCTCCATCAATATCGCTAATAAATAAACCAACAGGTTGCCCTTGTGTTGAGTAATTTTTTCCTGAAAAAACACCATGTCCATTATTTTTAAACACCATTACACTATATGAAGATTGATTTGTAATCACAATGTCGCCATCACCATCACCATCAATATCTGCAATAAATACTCGTTGTGGATTAGAAACACCGCTTGCATAATTAGTAAGAGTTCCGAATGTTCCATCTCCATTATTAAAAAGTACACATATTTTATTTTGTTTAGGAATTGCTACAACAATGTCTCCGAATCCATCACCATTCAAATCAAAAATATCTAATCCATATTGTCCGTATCCGACATTATAAGTTATTGGTGAAGCAAATGTTCCATCTCCGTTATTTTTTAATACATACACATATTTACTTGTTGCATCTGAATACCAATTAATTCCGCCGCATGTTACAACAATGTCAAGGTCGCCATCTCCGTCTATGTCATAAAGTTTCGATTTCATAGGATGTCCGGCTATTCTGTAAATTTTCGGAAAACTAAAATTTCCATTACCATCATTTTTTAAAACAGATATGCTTTTGGCATAAAAATTAGCTGCGGCAATATCGCCAAAACCATCGCCGTCAACATCGCCGACACTAATATCAAAAGGCTCGACTTGAGATAAGGTATCAGTAACATAATCGGTTTTTAAGGGAAAATTTCCATTACCATCATTTGTTAAAATAGAAATGGTTTTTGATGTACCGGTTCCTTGGTATGAAGAGTTTGCAGTTATAATATCCCCAAATCCGTCTCTATTCACATCATTTACAACTACGCAAACTGGTCTTTCTCCAACATTATATGCTTTCACAGACGTGAATTTGTCGGGCATCTGATTAGTTATAATTGTAAATTGCGAGGTAAAAGCTGCAATATTGGCATTGTTAATGTCTTTTATTTTACTTGATATGTTTACTTGCACCTTTTCTCCTTTCTTAAATGGAGAATCAGGCAAATATTTTATTACGGTGTTATTTTCTGAAAACAAAAAAGTTCCCGTATGTACTCCGGAAACTTCTCCAGCTATAATTAAACTGGAATTATTAATGGTATTTGTAATAACCGGATTATTAAATGTTACCTTCACTATTACAGAAGAGTCAACATTAAATGCTCCTAATTGTGGATAAATACTTGATACGGAAGTGGTCGGATTACTTGGTGGAGCTATCTGCTGAGAAAAAGTATTTACTGCGATTTTCTCACGAAAATAAATATTTTTATTAAAATTATTTAAAAAAACACCACTATTTGAAATTTTAAATAATGATGCCGATTCAGCTCCATTTGAATTATCAACAAGAGCTAAAGTGCTATTACAAATTCCTTGAAATATAATAGCAAGTAACGCGATTATTATTTTTTTAGTTTTCATAGTTATGTTTTTTAAAAATTACAAATTTAACATTTAATTTTTTAAAATAATATCAGCGATTTAATTTTTATTATTGTCGTTGTTTTTTTTATTCCAATCGATTCGTTTATGTTTGCAATTTCCGCTTGGTTTTTTCGTAACCCATCAAACTTTTAAATAAATATTTGAAATGCAATTTTATTTATTTATTGGTTAAGGAATTTATAAAAATAGTATGCATTGATTTTTCAACAGTTTATCATCTCAGCTTAAACATTAAAATTTTATTAATTTTTTAAAAAGCTTTTTATTGATATTCTTAATTTTTATTCAAAATATTAATTTAATAGCTATTTTAATTAATATTTTTTTCAACTAATAAATTCATTAAAAAACCTTTTATCATTTTGAAATTGCTTCTATACCTGTAATTATTTCAAGTAAAACTATCAATTAATAATGATTTTTTGAGAAGTATTATATTTGTCATTACGCAGAGTTAAAATATAAATCCCATGATTTAAATTATTTATTTCCGTAAAACCATTTTCAACATTTGAATGTTTATATAGTTTTCCTTGCATATCATATAGAAATAAATTTAAATTATTACCGGATTCATTTTGAATAATTACTGAATTTGTATTATGACTTGAAATTATTTTGATACTTGGATTATCATAATTGCTAACGCTAATAATTTTACTATAAGAAGATTTTCCATCATAATCATTCTGTTGTAACCTATAATAAGATACTCCTTTGTAAGGATTGTCGTCGGTGCAACTATATTGTTTTGTTTGAATACTGTTGCCTGCTCCTTTTATTTTCATTATATTTTCAAAGTCAACACCATTCGTACTTTTTTGAACAATAAAATTATCGTTATTTATTTCCGAGGCAGTAGTCCAAGTTAAAAATGTTTTATTGGTTATATATTTTCCATTAAAATTCAATAAAGTTATAGGTAAAATGGTTTCATCTGTCCATCCAAATAAAACACCCTGGTCATAAACTCCACCAAAAAGAGTTGTCCCATATAATGTAGAACCAATTAAAAGAAGAGAATTTTCAGGATTCGCACCATATTGAAGAGGATTATAATCACCATCAAATCTAACAAAATCGTATATTTTTGTGAAAGTGCCATCAGTTTTTGTTTTAAAAAGTTCTCCGTCATTGGTTGTCCCTCCATTACGAGTCATACCCCATAAATAACCATTTATTAAAAGTAATGAACCAAACCCTGGATTTTGACCGCTATTATCATTAAAATCAAATATTTTATTATATCCTGTACCATCAATATTTATTTTATAAATAACTCCAAAATCAGATGTTCCTCCAAAATAGGTTGTGCCATATAAAATAGAACCTGATAAAGTTAACTCTCCTTCCGGTGCTGAGCCATCATCTGATACTACATCTCCAAAATTATGGAGAATACCAAATCCGGAACCATCTGTGTTAATTGTAAAAACGACTCCCATATTATTAGTCCCTCCGGCAGAAGTTGTTCCATATAATGCCGTTCCCGATAAAGCTAAAGTGGCAACCGGATAACCCCCATCTGTTCCTGCAAATGTATGGAGAACAGTATATACTGAACCAACTGTATTAAATTTAAAAATAACACCTTCGCCGCTTGAAACTCCACCGTCATAGGTTGTACCATATAAAACAGAGCCGGACATCACCAATCCGCCCCAAGGATTTAGTCCGTTATTACCGGTATTAAAACTATACAGTACTGCAAAACCGGTACCATCAGTACTTATTTTATATATTGTTCCATCGTCATAAGCCCCTCCAATCTGGGTTATTCCATATAAATTTGAACCCGATAAAACTATTGTATTTTGGGGATTTGCTCCATTAGCAACATCTGATTCATCAAAATCATGTAACTTAGAAAAACCAGTGCCATCAGGTTTAACTTTAAAAATAGTTCCGTTTCCATGCGAGCCACCCAAATATGTGGTTCCATAAAGATAAGTACCGTCATAAACCAAATTACTAAAAGATTCATAACAGTCATTGCCATTAACACCATCACCAAAAGTAGTAACTACGCTAATTTGTGCTTCCAATTGTAATGCAATAATAAATACTAAAACAACAAGAGCTAAAAGTTTTTGGGTATATTTTAGTGTTCTCATAGTTTTAGGTTTTTAAAAGTTGTTTTATGCTATCTCTGATTTGGTCGATAATTTTAATTCAAATATAACAAATTTTAACTTATTTGTCAAGATAAATTTCATATTTTTATAAAAAGTGATAAAAAAATAGAAAAACTAATAGTACTAATTATTATACTCAATTAGAATTTTTCGTAAAGAAATCAAAAATTTTATCTAATTTCACTAAAACCTGCTATATGAAACGATGCAAGTATGTAAAGAAAGCAAGAGAACTACTTTTTAAAATTTCATTTAAAAGAGAACTAAAAAATTAGGTGAATCAGATAAAATTTACTAAGTAACAAGTAGTTTACAAATAACTTGTATTTATATACTTTGAATGGTTTTATTCCGTTTTTGCCATTTAGTTTAAAGAAGGATGAACAGGGTAATTTACCCAGACGGCATATTCTTTTCCCATAGATTTAACAACATTGTTCCATAAATCGGAATTATCTGTTTTCATAATTTGAGTTTTATCGGAATCAGTAATTACCCACGAATTTTCTTTGAGCTCCTTTTCCAATTGTTTAGGTGTCCAGCCGGAGTAACCAATAAAGAATTTTATTTCGGTAGGTAAAATATTGTTATCTGAAATAAGTTTTTTTAAATCATCAAAATTGCCGCCCCAGTATATGCCTTCAACAATCAGCTCGCTGTTTGCAATTTGAGAACCGAGAGTATGAATGAAAAAGAGGGAATCGGTTTTAACAGGTCCGCCAATATAAACACTGGCATCAAATTCGGGAAAATCGGGCAAAATCTCTTTTATTTTAACATTTGCCGGTTTGTTTATAATCAAGCCGTAAGAGCCCTCTTCATTATGTTCGGCAAGCAATATTACAGAACGCTTGAAAAAGAAGTCATTTAAAAATGGTTCCGATAGTAATAATCGTCCTTTTACCGGTTCTGTATATGCTTTACTCATTATTGTAGTATATTTACAAATCTGATTTCAAAAATATGTATTTTTGGTGCAAATATAAATTTATTTTTAAAAATGATATATATTAATTCGTTATTATAAAAATACGGTATGACTGAAAAGAACGAATCGAAATATTTAAAACTTCGAAATGAATATCCATTTTTCATATATGAAAGTTTTGATATTTTTGAAGATAGTAATAAAATAATAATTTCATTTAATTTCAATTCAAGTAACAAACATTTCTTTAACCCCAAATTAGAAATTCCTAAAAAAAATATTAATTTCAAATTAAATATTAATGATAAAAAATTAAGGAACATAATTTTTAACATAGGCATGATTGAGTTCATAAGCTACTGGAAAGCCACCTGCTCACCCGAAATAATCATTAAGCCGTATTTTTTAAATGATGAACAGATTGGTTTCTGGAAAAAAGTTTATTTCAACGGACTCGGAGAATTTTTTTATAAGAATTCAATTAAGACGAGTGTAAAAGATTTTGTTAATATTAAATGTTTGTCGGATGAAAAATTGAAAAGTAACGATTTTAATGTTGATGATAGTTATTTTGTTCCCGTTGGAGGAGGAAAAGATTCTGCTGTTACGCTTGATATTCTTCAGAAAGCAGGGTATTCTGTTAAATGCTTTGTTGTAAATCAAAGAATGGCAACTTCTGAAACAATTAGTAAATCAGACATTCCCGAAAATAATGTTTTTGAAATAAAAAGAACAATTGATAAAAATCTTTTGAAATTAAATGAAGAAGGATATTTGAACGGACACACTCCTTTTTCGGCATTGCTTGCTTTTTTATCTTCATTTGCTGCAATAATAACAGGAACGCAAAATATTGCACTTTCAAACGAATCGAGTGCAAATGAGCCGACAATAGCCGATACTGAAATAAATCACCAATATTCAAAATCATACGAATTTGAAAAAGATTTCAGGGAATATTTTAAAAAATATATCACAGAAAGTGTTAATTATTTCAGCTTCCTGCGTCCTTTGAACGAATTGCAAATTGCAAAACTATTTTCTGCAAAAGAAAAATATTTTAAAGTATTCAAAAGTTGTAATACAGGCAGCAAAACAGATGAATGGTGTTGTAATTGCCCAAAGTGTTTATTCACTTTCATAATTTTATCACCATTTATCAGTAGCGAAAAATTGGTGAAAATATTTGGTGAAAATTTATTTGAAAAGGCAAATCTGACATTCTATTTAGAGCAATTAACAGGAATTTCGGAAGAAAAACCTTTTGAATGTATTGGAACAATTGAAGAAATTAATATTGCTCTAAATATTGTAATTAAAACTTATGGAAATGAAAAATTGCCATATTTACTGCAATATTACAGCAAAACCCAAAAAATTAATAGTTACAAAAACATAAATCCCGAAATACTATTACGGCAGTTTAACAAAATGCATTTTTTACCTGAAGAATTGGAGAAAATATTGAAAGAACAAATATCGAACATCGAACACTGAATATCGAATGTCGAAGTTTACTTCATTATTCGGTGTTCGATATTCATTATTTAGTTTTGTGTAAAAAAAGATATTAAGTTTTAAGCAAAATTCAATGAAAGATAGAATTAAGGACATAATAAAGAATAAAAAAATTCTTATTCTTGGCTTCGGAAGAGAAGGACAATCGACTTACAAGGTTATCAGAAAATATTTTCAAAATCTTTTACTCACAATTGCCGATTTGAATAAAGGCATTCAGGAAAGCTCAATCTTAAAAGGAGACAAAAATATTAATTTCAAAACAGGTGAAGAATATTTAAAAAATCTGGACGAATTCGATTTAATAATAAAGTCTCCTGGGATTTCATTAAATAAGATAAATGAGAAATTTCCTTTTGAAAAAATAACTTCGCAAACAGGCATTTTTTTTAATTTATTTTCAGAACGAATCATAGGAATAACTGGTACAAAAGGCAAAAGCACAACTTCAAGTTTGATTTATCACATTTTGAAATTACATAATGATAATGTTGTGTTTGCCGGAAATATTGGTATTCCGGTATTCGATATAATTGATGATATAAATGAAAAAACTTTAATAGTTTGCGAAATTTCATCACATCAGCTCGAGTATATTAGAAACGCACCTCATATTTCAATTTTGCTGAATTATTTTCAGGAACATCTCGATTATTACAAAACTTATGATGATTACAAACTTGCAAAATTCAATATTGTACTTCATCAAAATGAAAAGGATTATCTTATTTACAACAGCGACAACCATGAAACTGTGGAGATGATAAAAAAATATAATCTTAAAAGGAGTTATGTTCCTTTTTCAATATGTAATGCTTTAAAAGAAGGGATTTATGTTTCGTGTAATTTTGTTATATATAAAAATAATTTTACCGAAGAAAAAGTTTATGACATAACTTCTTTTAGAAATATAAAAGGAGAACATAATTTATACAATATGATATCAGCAATAGCAGTTGGCAAAATTCTGGGTTTATCAAATAAGATAATAAATGAAGGATTATCGTCATTTAAAGGATTACCACACAGGATGGAATATGTAGGAAATTATGAAGGTATTGATTTTTATAATGATTCCATTGCAACAATTCCGGAAGCTACTATTGAAGCTGTTAAAGCATTGAAAAAGGTGAATACACTTATCATTGGCGGTTTTGACAGAGGCATTGACTACAATATTCTGATTGATTTTCTTGAAAATAATTATATCGAACATATTGTTTTCATTGATGAAACCGGAAAAAGAATTATGGTCGCAATGAAAAGCAGAAATAAATGCAACTCAGAAATGTTTTTTGTAAATACAATGAAAGAAGCAGTTGAAATTTCAAAAGCAAAAACCGAAAAAAATACAATATGTCTGCTTTCGCCTGCTGCTGCGAGTTATGGAATGTTTAAAAATTTCGAAGACAGAGGAGAGCAGTTTATGAAATTAGTAAAAAATTGAACAAAAAAGAACTCAAAGAAAAAACAATAATAATTTATCTTTGAGACATTCTAATTGCTTATGTTCGCTTTATAAAATTCATGTTAAATACACGTCAATAAGTCCTTCCGGTGCATCAATTTCAATTATTTTATTTTCCTTGTCAACTTTTTTTATGAAATTTTGTTTTAAGGGAATTAAAATTTCTTTTTCACCGAATCTAATCTGAATAAGAGGATTACTTGAATTTTCAATTATACTTTCAATAGTTCCAATATTTCCTTTCAGGCAATCAATTACTGTAAATCCTGTTACTTCATGAAAATAAAAATTGTTGCCTTTGAGTTGCGGTAATAATTCAAGCGGCAGAAATATTTTTGCATTAACAAGCATGCAGGATTTTTCAGCAGAGTCAAGTCCATCAATAGTAACAATAGCTGTATTCTTATTTATTTTTATTTTTTTTATAAAAAACGGTACAAGTTGTCCGGCTATTTCAATAAAAACCGATTCAAGTGTTTTATATTTTGCTGGATTGTCGGCATCAATAAAAAATGCTACTTCTCCTTTGTATCCAATAGCTTTGGTTACATAACCAAGAAGATAGCAATCTTTTATTTGCATTTTAGATAATTATGCTTCTGCCTGAGGTGCTTCTGCGTTGGTATTAGCAGCAGTTTCAGGAGCAGGTGCCTCGGCTTTTTCTTCTGTTGCAGCAGGTTTTTCTTCCTGTACTGCAACCGCAGTTTCAACTGGATTTGCAACTGCAGCTTCGGTAGAAGCTTGAGCTGAAATTTCTGACTGTTCAAGTTCCTTTGCAAGCTTCGACCTTTTCAGTGCAACTTCATTTGCCTTTGCTTCATTTGCCTTTGCTTCGGCTTCCATACGTTTTTTTGTCTCCAAATGGATTTTGGTAATATTCTGTTTAACTACCGATTCAATTTTTACTTCTTTTTCTTTCTGCCATTGCTGAAATTTATTTTCCGCCTGCTCTTCGGTTAAAGCTCCTTTTTTTACGCCTTTAAGCAAATGTGCTTTATACATCACTCCTTTTTGTGATAAAAGTATTTTGCATGTGTCTGATGGTTGCACTCCTTTTTGAATCCAGCTTACAGCTTTTTCAAAATTAATGTCAATAGTGGCAGGTGAAGTGAGTGAATTGTAAACGCCAATTTTCTCGATACACTTCCCATCCCGTGGGCTGCGACTATCTGCAACAACAATGTGATAAAAAGGTTGTCCTTTTTTCCCTCTTCTTTGTAGTCTTATTCGTGTCGGCATAAGTTGTTAATTTTTACTTTTTAATTAATTTCTTTATTTTAAGGGGTGCAAATGTCTTAAATATTTCTGAGATATAAAAACTTTTTGAGATAATTTTTAAAATTAGAGTTTTTAAATTTGCCACAGATTGATTTATGAAGTGTAGATTTACGAAGTACGAAGTATGAATATTCAAACCACAAACATTTTTTTCTTTTTAAGATAATTTTTGTTCAAAACTTTTTTTAATTAAAACCTTTATTTAAAAGGAAATTAAATATTTTTGCTAAATATAGTTTTCGATTTTCAGTTTATAGTTCAAAGAAATTTTAATTAGCATTTGGATTTTCTCGTAGCTCGAAACTTAAATTTTTTCTGTTTTTAATTTCCAATTCCACAAATGCCTGAATTCACACATTTACACGTTCACACGCAGTTTTCAATACTCGACGGTGCAGCTGAAATAAAAAAGCTTGTAGCAAAAACCAAAGATAATGGAATGAATGCTCTTGCAATCACCGACCATGGCAATATGTACGGAGTTCTTGATTTTATTGATGCATGTAAAAATGCCAAAATAAAACCTATTATCGGTTGCGAGGTTTATGTAGCTGAAGAAAGCAGGTTTGATAAAAAAGGAAAGGAAGACAGAAGCGGATTTCATCTGATATTACTTGCAAAAAATCTCACGGGTTATAATAATCTTTCTAAGCTTTGTACGCTTTCTTTTAAGGAAGGATTTTACTACACACCGCGTGTTGACAAGGAACTTCTGAAGAAATACAATGAAGGATTAATAGCATTATCAGCATGTCTGGGTGGAGAAATTGCCGATACAATAATAACCAAAGGTGAAGAAAAAGCAGAAATTGTTGTAAAAGAATACAAGGAAATTTTCGGTGATGATTTTTATTTGGAAATTCATAATCACGGATTACCCGAACAACAGAAGGTCAGAGAAGTTTCGAAACGCATTTCAGAAAAATTGTCAATAAAACTTGTTGCAACAAATGACAGTCATTTTATAAATGCCGAAGATGCCGAAGCACATGATATTCTTATTTGTTTGAACACAAACAAAGATTATGACGACCCGAACAGAATGAAATACACGGGGCAGGAATATTTAAGGACACCCGAAGAGATGACGGAATTATTTAAGGAATACCCCGAAGCCATTGAAACTACCGTAGAAATAACAAATAAAATTGAAGATTTTAATTTATATCACGATGTAATACTTCCTGTTTTTCCTCTTCCAAAAGAGTTTTCCTCTGAAGACGATTATCTTAAACATTTATCTTACGAAGGAGCTAAAAAACGTTTTGGTGAAATTTCAGAAGTAGTAAAGCAACGTTTGGATTTTGAATTATCGGTTATTAAAAAAATGAATTTTGCGGGATATTTTCTGATAGTTCAGGATTTCATAAATGAAGCAAGAAAAATGGGAGTTTCGGTAGGTCCCGGCAGAGGTTCTGCAGCGGGTTCGGAAGTTGCTTATTGCACAGGCATTACAGATATTGACCCCATAAAATATAATCTTCTTTTTGAAAGATTTCTGAATCCTGAAAGAATATCAATGCCAGATATTGATATTGATTTCGATGATGATGGCAGAGATAAGGTTATACAATATGTTATAAATAAATATGGAGAAGAAAAAGTTGCTCAGATTGTAACATTTGGTACTATGGCTGCAAAGTCATCTATCCGTGATGTTGCACGAATTTTAAAATTACCGCTGCCCGAAGCTAATCGTCTCGCAAAGCTTGTTCCAATCGGACCAGGCGTAACTCTCAAATCGGCATTTAAGGATGTAAAAGAATTAGCAGATGAAAAAAACAGTAAAAATCCTTTAATTAAAAAAACTTTAATATTTGCCGAAGCACTTGAAGGTTCGGTTCGACAAACCGGAACTCATGCCTGTGGAATTATCATAGGACCTGATAATTTAATGGAGCATATTCCTTTGTGCAGACAGAAAGATTCGGAATTGCTCGTTACACAATATGAAGGACATCTGGTCGAACTCGTGGGTATGTTAAAAATGGATTTTTTGGGTTTGAAAACACTTTCGATAATAAAAGATGCCATTGACAACATATACGAAAGACATAAAACAAGAATTGATTTGGAAGGAATTGACTTTAACGATGTAAAAACTTACGAATTATTTCAAAAAGGCGATACAATCGGAATATTTCAATTTGAATCGGACGGAATGAGAGAGCATTTGAAAAACCTCAAACCTACAAACATCGAAGACCTTATTGCAATGAACGCTTTGTACCGCCCAGGTCCTATGCAGTTTATTCCATTATATATAAACCGAAAAAATGGAAAAGAAAAAATTGAATATCCTCATCCGTGGCTCGAAGACATTCTTAAGCCGACTTACGGAATAATGGTTTATCAGGAGCAAATAATGCAGGCAGCACAGATAATGGCGGGATTTTCACTCGCTGAAGCCGATTTGCTGCGTCGTGCCATGGGAAAAAAGAAAATGTCGATAATGGAACAGCAGAAAAAAATATTTATTGAAAGAGCTGTTGCTAAAAGTGTGGATGAAAAAAAGGCAGGAGAAGTTTTCGACATGATGCAGGAATTTGCCAATTATGGTTTCAATCGTTCTCATTCTGCGGCGTATGCAATTCTTGCATATCAAACAGCATTTCTGAAAGCAAATTATTCTGCCGAATACATGGCAGCAATACTTACCAGAAACCTGAGCAACCTTGATGAAATTACGCTATACATGGATGAATCGAAGAAAACAGGAATTCCTGTTTTAGGTCCCGATGTAAACGAAAGCTCATTCAAATTTACAGTGAATAAAAAAGGTGAAATACGTTTCGGTTTGGGAGGAATAAAAGGAATAGGCGGAAATGCAGTAGAATCAATAATTAAAGAAAGAGAAGAAAATGGCAGTTATAAAAACATTTTCGATTTTGTGGAGCGTGTTAATCTTAGAACTTGTAATAAAAAATGTATTGAAGCACTTGTGTTCTCAGGCGCATTTGACAGTTTCGGAAATATTCACCGCGCACAATATTTTCATCAGGAATCAGTGAATGATACAATTTTTATTGAAAAATTAATTTCTTTTGGCAGCGACTATCAGAATAATAAAGATTCTTCACAGCAATCACTTTTCGGAGAAACAGATGACAGCATGATTGCAGAGCCGAAAATTCCTGAATGTGAACCGTGGTCGAATATTGAGCAATTGAAAAAAGAAAAGGAAGTTATAGGAATTTACATATCAGGCCATCCGCTCGATAATTTTAAAATTGAAATAAAAAATTTCTGCACACTCACTTTAGATGAACTTGCTAACAATACCGATTTATATAGAAATAAAGAATATACTGTCGCCGGAATTGTTACTTCTGTACTTCATAAAACAGCAAAAAACGGAAATCCTTTCGGAACATTTGTTATTGAAGATTATAGCGGCTCATATCAGTTTGCATTGTTTTCAAAAGATTATGTTCAGTTTAAAAAATATCTCGAAAAAAACTGGTTTTTATTTATAAGAGGAAAAATTGAGCCGCGATACAATTCACTTGACATTTTTGAACCAAGAATATCTTCAATTGAGTTATTGTCCGAAATAAAAGATAAATATATCCGAAGCATCACACTCCAGATAGAGCTTGCAGAAATTAATGAAAAGTCAATTTTAAATATTAATACTATTGTAAAAAAATATCCCGGTAAATCAAAACTGAAATTTGCAATAATTGACAAAACCGATAAGCTGGCTGTGGAATTATTTTCTAAAAAATATTTTATAGAACCAAGCAATGATTTTTTTAATGATATTTCTTCAAATTTACCGGTTAATTGTAAATTGAATTAATGAATGTTTGTCCCCGAAGTAAAGAATTTTGGCTCAAAAGCTAATAGTACAGTTTTTAGTATTGTCTGATAAAATTAATTTGACCCAAATTATGTAATAGAAATTTCTAATGCATAGCAACAAGTTAACTATTATTGCATAATAATTTGTATTTAATAAATGCCGCAATGTACTGTTTCATTGTATTTATGTAATATTGCCATATATGGCTTTTTTATAATTGCTATAAAAATTTTGTTTATTATTTGAAATTATAACTGTTTTAGTAAAATTTCTAAATGTTTTTATTACTTTGCTTGACTTTTATGTTAAATTTTCGTATCTTTATATCAAATAATAATTCGTTGGTAGATAAAATAAAGAAAAGTTATGAATACAAATATAAAATATTGCTATTTTAAACAACTTACTTTTTTTACAGTATTTATTTTTCTTCAAAATATAAGTTTCTCACAATGCCCATCAGGATATCACTCAACAGGAATAGAACGCGTAACAAACGGAAATTTCGAATCCGGTAATTCTGGATTTACAAGTCAATATACTTGGGTTGCCAACCAAGATGGTGTTCAAAATGAATTACAACCAGAAGGATATTATTCTGTTTGGACAAATTCTAATGACTTGCATGCATCGTGGTCATCATGTAAGGGATATCCTTCAGATTCGGGAAAATACATGATTGTTAATGGTGCTACTGTTGCAGGCGTGGAAATATGGAGGCAGAGTATTCCGGTTACTCAAAATACAAAATATTATTTCACTGCTTGGATAAATTCGGTTTGCCCTACTAATCCTGCCAGACTTCAATTTTCGGCAGATAGCGTTTTACTTGGTTCTATTTTTACTGCTTCAAGCACAACTTGTGAGTGGCAGCAATTTTATGCTACATGGGATTCGGGCTCCAATACCAATGCCAATATAAGTATTGTAAACCAAAATACAATTGCAACAGGGAATGATTTTGGCTTGGATGATATTTCTTTTATTCCTTGCGAATTGGATCCTTTACCTATTCAAATTGGCTCCTTTGGCTTAGAATTATCCAAAGAGGGCTATGTAATTATTAATTGGAATACATTTACCGAATCAAACAACGACTACTTCACTGTTGAAAAAAGTAAAGATGCAATAGCTTTCGAACCGGTTGCTACTGTTGAGGGAGCCGGCAATAGTATTGAAAATATTAATTATTCCTCCATTGACCAGGAACCATATCAAGGGATTTCGTATTATCGTTTATCTCAAACCGACTATGATGGAAAAAAAACAATTGTCATTATGAAACCTGTAAAAAATGATATTAGTAATTTGAGAGTATTAACCAATGACAATACAAATTCAATAACTATTTATTCAAATTACTGCAATATTAATATTATGTTGTATGACATACAAGGCAATTTAGTGCTAAATACCAAACTCGATAGCAAAATGTTTGAAATAAGTAATCTTACTCATGGAATGTATATTTTAAAATTAAGTAATGATAAAATAAATGACACAAGAAAGATTATCATTAAATAGATTTTTATCAATTTTTACTTGACTTTCGTATTATTTTATTGTATATTTATAGAAAATGATTAATTTAGTAAGTAGAAAAAATGAAAATGAAACCCAAAAAGTATCCAAATCATGAAAACTGCAAGAAACATAGCAAGCAAAATTTTAATAACTGCAACTTTCATGCTTTTCGCACCAATACTTAAATCTCAAACTTACTCAATGGATTTTTCAAATTCTGCAACTTACATTACTAACACAGGTTGCTGTACTGTTAATAGTGACCATTGGGAAGTTAAAAATAATACTTGTTCTGTATCAACACCGGTTTTGACTGTTACGGGTACCGGCTCAAGTATCAGTGTTTCCTACTCATTAACAGTTAATGAAAGTGGTAATTTAGATACTTATGATACAGTTTATGTGACGCATCAGATTAATGGCGGAACAATTGTAACAGATACGGTTTTTCACGGCGATAACAAAAATGGTGTATTTACTGTTACTAAAAGCTATACTTTAACAAATGGAAGTACAATACAATTTGTTATTCATGCTTATAATAACAATAGTAATAATTTCTGGCAAATAAAAAAAGGTGATTTTAATATTCAAAATGTAACAATTAATCTTCCTACTCCTATTGAATTAGGCGAATTTAAAGTAAGTACAACCCTGAATTATGTTATTCTGGAATGGTCAACTTATACTGAAACAAATAATGATTATTTTACAATTGAAAGAAGCAAAGATGCAATTGCTTTCGAGCCGATTATTACTATTGATGGTGCAGGTAACAGTAATGAATTATTATATTATTCTGCAGTTGATGAAGAATCCTATCAGGGGGTATCATATTACCGTTTAAGTCAGACAGATTTTGATGGAAAGCATGTAATCGTCACTATTAAATCAATAAAAACAGATACTAAAGATATTAATATACTTACTGATGATAATTCAAATTCAATTACAGTATATTCCAATTATTGTAATTTGCATGTTAAACTATACGATGTTCAAGGTAACCTTATTGCAAATACCAAGTTCGACAGCAAAATGTTTCAGATTAGCAATTTAGTTTCCGGTATATATATTCTGACATTAAATAATGAAAAGCTAAATGAAACTAAAAAGATTATTATAAAGTAAGGATTGGTATGAAAAAAAAAATCAAAATATTTTTTTGTTTTTCAATTTTCCTCTTAAGTGGAATACTTTATAATATTGCAGAAGCTCAAACTTATTCAATGGATTTCAAAGATACTTCAACCTACAGAAAAACCTGCGGAGATATAACACCCGACCATTGGAAAGTTAAAAACGAAACCTGTACTCTTTCAACACCGATTTTGCAAGCAAATGGAGTTGACAGCATCTGGGTAAGATTTAATTTAAAAGTTAATCAGAGCGGTAACCTCACATACAGCGATACAATGCACTTCAGGCATAAAATTAATCAAAGAAGTTGGACGCATGATAGAACTTTTCACGGTGACGGAACAAATAATGTATTTGAATTTGTTGACTCTGTGAGAATGAAGAACAGAGATACTGTAAAATTTGAGATGATAGGATTTACAAGTAGTAACAGCAAATTCTGGCAAATTAAAAACGGTGAGTTCAGTGTACTTAATGTTGTTATGGTTGGTGCTACATTGCCAATTGAACTTGAAAGCTTTGACGTAAGCTCTGTTGATAATTATATTATACTTGAATGGGCTACTTATTCCGAAACTAACAACGATTATTTTACAATTGAGAGAAGTAAAGATGCAATTGCTTTCGAGCCGGTTATTACTATTGATGGAGCAGGCAACAGCATCGGACTTATAAGCTACAGTGCTGTTGATGCCACGCCTCTTCCGGGTTTGTCGTATTATCGCTTAAAACAAACCGATTACAATGGAGCTTATAAATATTTTCCAACAAAAACTGTAAGAATTGACTGCATTGAGGCATGCATAAGAATTGACCAAAATACAAGAACTCTATCTATTTTTACAAACATTTGCGGACTTACATTTTCGCTTTTTGACATGGAAGGGAATGCTATTGTTATTACAAAAATGAACGGCAATATGATTTCAATTAGTAATCTTGCTTCCGGTATTTATGTGCTTACTCTTAGAAATGATAAATTTATTCAAACCAAAAAGGTGGTGATTAACTAATAAACACTTAAAGTGCCTGAAGTTTGAAGTACTTATTTATTAGTTTCGAACATCTTGACAATCTTAACTGCTTCCATAGCTTCTTTAACATCGTGAACTCTAAGAATATTTGCGCCGTTCAGTAACGCAAATGTATTAAGTGATGTAGTGGCATTCAACGCATCTTCAGAATCAATATTCAAAACTTTATTTATCATTGATTTTCGGGAAATACCAACTAATATGGGCATTTTGAATACTTCAAAGGTTTTTAGGTTTTTCAGAATTTCGTAATTATGCTCAACGGTTTTGCCAAATCCGAATCCGGGGTCAATAATAATATCGTTAACTCCGCGAAGTTTTAGAGCATTTATTTTTTCGGAAAAATAAAACATTATTTCTTTTACAATATTTTCATAAATCGGATTTTTCTGCATGTTCTGAGGTGTGCCTTTAATATGCATTATAATATATGGTACGTTGTATTTTGCAATTACATCAAACATTTTTTCATCAAAACTTCCGGCAGAAATATCATTGATTATCGCTGCTCCTTTATCAATAGCCATTTCGGCAACGCCCGAACGAAAAGTATCAACCGAAAAATTTGTTTCGGGAAATCTTTTTATCAGCTTTTCGAGAAATGGAAATAATCGTTTTCTTTCTTCTTCTTCGGTAATATTTTCGGCTCCGGGTTTGGTTGATACTGCTCCAACATCAATAATGACAGCACCTTCGGAAATCATTTTTTCTGTTTGCTTTATTAAATCTTTTTCTGTTGAATATTTTCCACCATCATAAAATGAATCGGGAGTGATGTTCAAAATCCCCATTATCAAAGGCGTTGACAAATCAATAAGTTTACCTCTGCAGTTTATGAATTGTTTTTTCATAAATGATAACATTTTAATTTTTTTATTACTGAATTAAATTGTGAATTTTAGCATAGAGTTACAAGCCATGAGCTTCGAGAAAAAGAAAAAGTATAAAACACCACTGTTCAACTGCTAACAACCGACAACCAGCAACTGACAATTTCCGTTTTTTTAACTCTTTTCATAATTATTCAAACTACAATATTAAAAAATGTTTTTTGTTTATTTGTAAAATCATCTGTTATTTTTAATTTTGTGAAATGAGTTCAACATCAAAACAATTTGATTCGGTTATAAAAAAATCAAGAGAGATTTTCGAAAAGAAACTTCATGATTACGGAAGTTCATGGCGGATTATGCGTCCCCGCTCCGTTACCGACCAAATTTTTATAAAAGCACAGCGCATAAGAAGCATTGAAGAAAAAGGTAAACAGAAAGTTGACGAGGGCATAATACCCGAATATATCGGCATTTTGAATTATGCAATAATCGGATTGATACAACTTAATTTGGGAAATACTGATAATTGCACTTTGCAGAAAAAAGAAATCATGAATATGTATGACAAATATGCTGCTGAAGCAAAATCATTAATGGAAAACAAAAATCATGATTATGGCGAAGCATGGCGTGATATGCGCATAAGCTCATTCACAGATATAATACTAATGCGAATAATGCGGATAAAACAAATTGAAGATTTGCAGGGTGAAACTTTTATTTCGGAAGGTATTGATGCAAATTATTATGATATGATTAATTACGCTATATTTGCTTTGATAAGAATGGAAGAAAAATAATTTAAACTTATGAATAAACCTACTTTGTCAGAAAATATTTTTAAAATAATAGCCGTTACATTCAGGATTTTAGTCGGTTTGGTTTTTATTTTTTCCGGCTTTGTAAAAGCAATCGACCCGCTTGGTTTAACTTATAAACTTCAGGAATATTTTATTGTTTATTATATTCAATGGCTTTCTCCTCTGGCACTTTGCATTGCAATATTTTTCTGCATGCTCGAATTTGTTACCGGTGTTGCACTTTTATTTAATTTGAGAGTAAAAATTTTCAGTTGGCTTGCACTCGGACTTATGATATTTTTTACAATTCAAACTTACTTCTCGGCAATATTTAATTTAGTTAGTGATTGCGGGTGTTTCGGTGATGCAATTCACCTTACAAACTGGCAAACTTTTTATAAAAATGTTGTTCTTATTATTTTAACTTTTTTTATTTTTTCATACAGGAAAAAATATAAATCTATTCTCACAATTAAGGGGCAATCAATTTTTCCTGCAATTGCTATTGCTTTTATTTTGTTAATTTCTGTTTATTGTTACAGGCATCTTCCGCTAATTGATTTTCTGCCATGGAAAGTCGGAAACAAAATTTCCGAACAGGTTGTTCCTACACCTGAAGTAGCTAAAATTTATTTAGTTTATAAAAATACTACTACAGGTGAAACAAAAGAATTTACTACAGAAGAATATACTAAATCAGGAGTATGGAAGGATTCATTATGGATGAAGAATTGGAAATTTGTTGAACAAAAAAAAGAAATAATCACTCCATTTAAAGATGCGCCAATTCATGATTTTAAAATTATAGACCAAAATGGCAAAGACCATACCGATGCAGTAATAAATCAACCGAATTATAATTTTCTTCTCATTGCTCACAGCTTGGAAAAAACCAATAAAAAAGCATTTTTAAAAATAAATAATTTCGTCAAACAATGCGATGCGGAAAATATAATTTTTATAGCACTCACAGCAACTTCATTCGATAAAATAGATTACTTCCGTCACGATGTACAGGCAATGTACGATTTTTACAATGTTGATGAAACTGCTCTCAAAACAATGATTCGCTCCAACCCCGGATTAATTTTACTTAAAAACGGCACCGTTATTGCCAAGTGGCATTATAACGATTTTCCTGAATTAAATTATGTGAAAGAAAAATACTTTAAGTAAATTAATTATTCTTTTAAAGAATCAATGAACTCTTGTAAATAGTCAATGTACTTAAATGTATGTTTTTTTAATATTTTCAAGCACTTCAAATAGTATTGGGTCATTAGCCAAAAAATTTATATTTGTTAACTATTATGCGAAGTTATAACTTCACACTAAAAAAATAAAAAAATGAAAAGGAGAATTTATATTTTAAGCATTTCAATACTACTCGGAGGTTGTGCTTCATTAACAAAAACACAAATTGAATCAGTAAATCAATTTGCTCAAACAAGTAAAAATTTTTCAGTTTATCCAAGTAAAATAATAACAGAATTAGCAGACATTCGGTTAAAAAGAGGAGTTTACTATGCTAATTTTTATTGTGCTGAACCTAAAGCGTACGTAAATGAACTTGACTCTGCATATAATGAAAAAAATCGTGATTATAAATTATCTGCAAAATCTGATATTACTTTTAAAATAATTGATAAATATGCACAATCCTTGCTATTATTATCCTCAGATAAATATACTACCGACCTCGAAAAACAATCGAAAAATTTCGGAACTGACATTGATTCATTAATAAATGTTTATAACAAAATTGGCGGAGTGAATAAAATACCAAGCGGCATTGGTGGACTGGCAAGTCAACTAATTATTTTGGGAGGTGATGCATATATAAAAACAAAACAAGCAAAGGAAATTAAAAAGTTTGTACCCAAAGCTGACACGTTGATTTCTATTATGACTGCTAACCTGAAAGAATTTCTTAATGGTAAGGTATATATTAAAGAACTCAATAATTCATATAGCATCGAAGACCTTATTAAAAATGAAAATGACGGAATAAAAGAAGGATACAAAGCATATATAGCCAGTTGTGCAAGGTTAAAGGCAATTCCAACAATTGAAAGTGAAAACGAATATTTACAGTTGAAAAATAGTTTGGATGGTACCGACATATTACTTAAACAAACAATTAAAGCAACTGATGACTTAAGAACAGCACACAAAAAACTACTCAATGTAATTGAAAAAAAGAAAACGCTAACAGAGAACATCAAAGAACTTCAAGCTTATTATGAAGAAGTAAAAAATATAAAATCAACAATTGAAAAAATTGAAAAACCTAAAAAATAAAAGAAAATGAGTAAAGAAAATACACTCGCACAAATCCATGCTGCACAGGATACCATTATTGATGCAATGGCTGACCCAACTTTAACACCTATTCAAATTAAGGCACTGCAAGACGCTTCAACTAAACTCAGAAATATGGAACGCTCAATAGTTGGTTTAATTGGGCAGAATCTTATTAATTCATTAACAACTGACAGCAAAGCTTTAAAGAATCTTGCAGAAAAAATAGATGAATCGGCAGAGCAACTTTCAGGTGTGGCTGCTGCTGTAAAAAATGCAGCTACAGTTGTCGAAGATTTCATTAAAATAATTTCAACTGCCGGTGCTGCAGGACTTTTATAAGAACTGCATATTAGAAGAGCCCTGTCAGGAAGGTTAAAGCTAACAGCTGAATATCTCACAATTAATTTTTTTGTAATTCCAATTATGACTTTATTAAATTTGTATAATAATAAAATAAAAAAATATGAAATATCCATGCAATTAAAAAAAATTGCACAAACCATAAATGATTAAAAATTCAGTGCTATTTTTGACAAAGAAAGGCATGGATATTCGCGACCAGCTTGTGTTTCGGTTGAGGGAGGGAGCAACTAAAAAATCTAAATAAACAGAACAGCAAATTAACAGCAGAAATATTAATTACATACAAAATTTAAACAGATGAAAACAAGAATCGAAAAGGACTCAATGGGAGACGTGGACGTTCCCGTAGATAAATACTGGGGTGCGCAAACCCAGCGTTCTGTCAATAATTTTAAAATCGGCAACCAGAAAATGCCTAAAGAAATTATTGAAAGTATGGCTATTGTTAAAAAAGCCGCAGCTCTCGTAAATTCAGACCTTGGTGTATTGCCTGCTGAAAAATGCGAACTTATTTCAAAAGTATGTGATGAAATTATTGAAGGGAAACTTGATGATGAATTTCCGCTTGTAGTTTGGCAAACAGGTTCCGGAACTCAAACCAACATGAACCTTAATGAAGTTATTGCAAACAGGACTCACGTTCTGAAAGGCGGAAAACTTGGTGAAGGAAAAACTTTTATCCACCCAAATGATGATGTAAACAAATCGCAGTCGTCAAATGATACGTTTCCAACTGCCATGAGCATTGCGGCATACAAGATGCTCATAAAAAATACAATTCCCAATATCGAATTACTCAGAAATACTTTAAATAAAAAATCAGAAGCATTCAAAGATATTGTAAAAATAGGTAGAACCCATCTTATGGATGCAACTCCATTAACATTGGGACAGGAATTTTCCGGCTATGTTTCTCAACTTGACCATGGATTGCTCGCTTTGAAAAATACTTTGTCTCATTTATCGGAATTAGCTTTGGGTGGAACAGCCGTTGGAACCGGAATAAATGCACCAAAAGGATATTCGGAATTAATAGCAAAAAAAATCGCACAATTAACAGGAATGCCATTTATAACAGCTCCGAATAAATTCGAATCACTTGCTGCAAACGATGCTATGGTTGAAACTTCAGGTGCTTTAAAAACTCTTGCAACAGCTCTTCTAAAAATTGCAAATGATATACGATTACTTGGTTCAGGACCACGAAGCGGTTTGGCAGAATTATTATTGCCCGAAAATGAACCCGGTTCATCAATAATGCCGGGAAAAGTAAATCCAACACAGTGTGAAGCAATGACAATGGTTTGTGCTCAGGTAATAGGAAATGATATGGCTATTACAGTTGGTAATTTAAATGGCTTTTTCGAACTCAATGTTTACAAACCGTTAATAATAAATAATCTTTTAAATTCAATAAGATTACTTGGCGATGCCTGTAAATCGTTTAATGATAATTGTATTGCCGATATAAAACCGAATACGGAAATAATAAAACGTCATCTTGAAAATTCATTGATGCTTGTAACTTCTTTAAATCCTCATATTGGATATGACAACTCGGCAAAAATCGCAAAAAAAGCACTTAAAGAAGGAAAAACATTACGACAGGCAGCAATTGAACTCGGACTCGTAACTGACGAACAATTCACACAGTGGGTTGACCCGTTAAAAATGATTGGAAGGTAAAAAAGTTTAAAGTTTACAGTTCTCAGTTTATAGTTTATATTTTTTATTACTATTGCTTTAATTTTTTAGTAAAAAATATTATTAAAACTGTAAACACATACAAGAACTGAAGACAAAAAACAACAGAAAACTTTTTCTAATGAAAAAAATAAATTTCGATGTTGATTTTAAATTCAATTATGAATTACTCGGAATTACTTCTTCGAGCAAGGATTATAAAATAAGCTGGCTTTTGAACAAAACACTTGGTTTTAATTTTAAGAAAATTGAGGATTTTCAGATAACACCATTGAATAAGAATAAAAAAGAAACAGTTGAAATTTTTAATCAGAAAAGTGAAAATAATATTTCCGAAAATAATAATATTACAGGGTTTTCGCAATACTATTTTGCAATAGAAGAAAATCATACTTTTTATTTTTTAATTTCAAACAGAAGCGAAAAGGGAACATTAATTACTGAATTGCCTTCAGTTGATTATTTTGTTTTAATAAAAGGACCTGTTAAAAATGAAGAAATAAAAGATTGTATTGAAAAAATAAATGCTTTACCCGAAATAAATACTGTATATAAAGTTGATTTAAATAAGCTGAAACAGCAGTCAAAACAGAATTTAATTTTTTAAAAATTATCTCGCACTTTACTCTAATCTAACTTTAAATTTTTTAACACTCAATGCTATAAAAAACGTTATCATTCCTGTTAAAATTAGAGTTTCTTTCAATACATATTTAATGCCAATACCTTTTAACATTATACTTTTAATAATAATCAAGAACCATTTTGCAGGAACAATATTGCAAATTATCTGCAACCAATAAGGCATATTTTCATTAGGAAAAATAAAACCCGAAAGTAAAATCGTTGGTAACATAAGTCCCAGCATTGATGCCATCATCGCAGTAAGTTGGTTATTTGCAAAAGTTGAAATGAAAATCCCTAACGATAACGCCATTATCAAAAACAATAAACATTCAAAAAGCAATAATAGCAAACTACCGTTAAACGGCATATTGAAAACAAAATAACCAAGTAATAAAATTGTAATTGCATTTATGAATGACAATAAAATATAAGGAACAACTTTGCCAACGATTATTTGCAGCGGTTTTAACGGAGATACAAGAAGTATTTCCATTGTACCAAGCTCTTTTTCACGAGCAATTGAAATTGATGTCATCATTGCTGAAACAAGCATAAGCAAAAGTGTTATTGTACCCGGGATAAACATAAAAACACTTTTCATTTCGGGGTTATATCTTAATTTTACTTCAGCAACAATCTGATAAGGCATTAGCTGCGATTTTAGCATTTCCATTTGAAAAGATGAAATTATTGCATTTGTATAGTTGACTAAAAGATTTGCAGTATTCGGGTCAGAAGCATCGGAAATAACCTGAATATTCGCTTTTCCTTCTTTTTGCAGTTTTTTTGCAAAGCCATTTTCAAAAATTATCACTTCTTTTATTTTTCCCTGTCGAAAACTTTTTTCAATATCACTTGTATTTGAAATATTTTTTTCAAGAATAAAATAACCCGATGAAAGAATTTTATGAGTTAATTTCTGAGTGATTTCATCTTTTGAATTATCGAGAATTGCAATCTTTGCATCTTTGATGTCATTTGTAATTGCGAAGCCAAACAGCAAAATCTGAATAATGGGCATACCAATCAAAATCAACAGAGAACGGTAATCCCTGAAAATATGATAAAATTCTTTTATTACAAAACCTTTAAAACGTTTCATGTAAATAGTCGTAAGTATTTAGTCGCAAGTCGTTAGTATTTTTATATTGATTTATTTAGGGATTTTTGAAAACCTCTTGTCATTTTTTGTATTTCTGTTATTTCATCTGATACCTTTTTTAAAATGGAATCATTAATATAATTAAGATTTTTTGCTATATAAAGCAAAGTATCCAATTCAAAAGATGAACCTAAAGAAATACCAAGAAAATGATTAAATTCTTTATTAGAATTTCTTCCTGCACCTTCAGCAATATTTGCTGCTATTGAAATTACACTTCTGTTTATTTGTGAAGTAATTCCATAAATTTCACTTTTTGGAAATGTATTTGTGATTTTATAAACTTCAGTTGATAAATTCACTGCTCTTTTCCAAACTTTTAATTCTTTGTAATTGTTCATGTAATTTTGGTTTTAGTTAATTTATTTTTAAAATTTTTATTTTTTCTTACGACTTACGACTAGTTTCTAATTTCTTGCTAATTTTAAAAATACATCATTCATATTTTCTGCATTATACTTTTCCTTTAAATTTTTTGGCGAATCAAGTGCCTCAATTCTACCATCAACCATTATTGAAACCCTGTTGCAATATTCAGCTTCATCCAGATAATGTGTAGTAACAAAAACGGTCATGTTATTATTTGCCGCTTCATATATCATTTCCCAAAACTGGCGGCGTGTAATAGGGTCAACGCCACTTGTAGGCTCATCCAAAAAAACAATTTTCGGTTCATGAAAAATGGCAACAGAAAATGCAAGCTTTTGTTTCCACCCCAGAGGTAATGATTTTATCAACGTATTTCTGACGCTTTCAAGCTGCAATTTTTCAGCTAATACATTTGTTCTTTCATTTATTTCTTTTCTTGAAATACCATAAATACCGGCATAAAACCTTATATTTTCGGCAACAGTTAAATCTTCATAAAGAGAAAATTTCTGACTCATATAACCAATGTTCTTTTTTATTTTTTCAGTTTGTGTATAAACATCAAATTCCGCAACATTTACTTTTCCTGAAGTTGGTTTCGACAAGCCGCAAAGTATTTTTATTGCTGTAGTTTTTCCTGCACCGTTTGCTCCGAGAAATCCAAAAATCTCACCTTGCTTTACATCAAAAGTCAGGTCATTATTTGCTATGAATGAACCGAATTTTTTGTATAGGTTTTTAACTTCAATAATTATTTTTTCTGACATATTAATTTTATTTCCTTCTCCTAACAGGTCTTCGAGACCTGTTAGGTATTATTTCAGTTATCCATATTTTCAATTTCTTCAATAATACCCTCATAACTAATTTTTTTCAAATTATGCCAATATTCAAAATTCTCCACATTCCCGAATATTTCCATTATAAAATCTTTTTTAATATCTGTTTTTTTATTTGTGGTATATGCTTTATAAGAAGAAAACGGATAATTTCTGAAATCATTAGTAAATTGATGTTTCAATGGATTCAAATGAATATAGGCTATCAATTTAATAAGGTAACTTTCATCTTTTACTCTATTCCGTTGCAAGTGTTCTTGAAAAAGACTACCAGTACGATTATATGCCTTGTTTATACTTTTTGTATAAGTATTAAAAAGATTTGAAAAAGCAAGAAATGGTTTTGCTTGTAATTTCTCGGATAATTCATTGTTATCCTTTATTCGTAATAGGATATGGAAATGATTTTTTAAAAGGCAATATGCATATATATCAGAAATCGAAAGTAAATATTTTTTTACAAGTGAAAGAAAATAATAATAATTTCGGTCTTCACGGAAAATATCTTCTTTGTTGTTTCCTCTGTTGAAAATATGATACACTACACCGGTTTCAAAAACATCTTGTTTCATTTTGATGATTTTTATTTAGCTAATCAGATTTCCTAACAAGTTTCTAAAACCTTTTAGGTTTTTTTAATGTTTCTTAATCAAACCTAACAGGTCTCAAAGACCTGTTAGGAGGTCTTTTTTGTCAATTCAATAAAACAATCCTCAATATTTGGTATTATTTCTTTTATTTTAATATCATCATGATTTTTCTCTTGAAGATATTTTTTTATTATGTCAACATTAATATCATTATTTTTTGCAGTAAAATGAAGATATTCACCAAACGGAAAAACTGTTGCTGCTTCATTATACTCTCTCAAATCGTGAATAAGTTCATACATTTTATTTGATTTTATTGCAAGTAATTTTCTTGTAAATTTTTTAACAATATTTTCCGGAGTTTCAGAATCTAATATTCTGCCCGATTCAATTAGTGCAACTCTGTCGCATAAGCTTGCCTCGTCCATGTATGGCGTGGAAACTACAATTGTTATTCCGTTTTCTTTAAGTTTTTTTAACATTTCCCAAAATTCTTTTCTTGAAACGGCATCAACTCCAGTTGTGGGTTCATCGAGAATCAGCACTTCCGGTTTATGAATCATTGCACACGAAAGAGCAAGTTTTTGTTTCATGCCTCCCGAAAGCTTTCCTGCTCTGCGTTTTTTGAATGGTTCGATTTGCGAATAAATACCCTTTATTAAATAATAATTTTCTTCAATTGTTGTATCAAAAATTGTTGCATAAAATTTTAAATTTTCTTCAACCGATAAATCCTGATAAAGCGAAAATCTGCCCGGCATATAACCAAGAATTTTTCGAAGTTTTTTATAATCTTTAACAACATCAAATCCTTCAACCGTTACAACACCATTATCAGGAATTAATAATGTTGTTAATATTCTGAAAAGGGTCGTTTTTCCGGCACCATCGGGACCTATAAAACCGAACAATTCACCTTTTTTTATTTCGAAAGAAATATTACCGAGAGCTTTAACTTCATTATAACTTTTGGTGAGGTTTGTAACTTTTATGCTTGAAGTAGAATGCGTAGAGCGAAAAGCAGAGGGCGGAAGGGTTTGGGCAGAAAGCATAAGATTAATTTTTCTATGAAAAATATTTTAAAAAAATTATTATTTGCACTAACAATAAAATTCCGAAACTTTAAACTTTAGACATTAAACTTTAAACTTTTTTAATATCGAACACCGAACACTGAATTTCGAATGTCGAAGTTTTACTAATGACCAATGACTATTGACTATTTACCAAAATTTACTTCCCCCGGCATTCCGATTTTTACGAAGCCGTTATTTTTTACTTTTACTTTCATTGCATAAACCAAATTTACGCGTTCTTCTTTTGTTTGAATTATTTTAGGTGTAAACTCCGCATTTGAGGAAATCCAACTTATTTCACCTTCAAGTTTAGTATTTGTTTTTTTATCATTGTCAATAAATATTTCTGTTTTCTGACCGGTTTTAATATGCGGCAGTTGTTCCCCGCTGACATATATTTTTAAAAATATTTCATCCATGTTTGCAATTTTATAAAGCGGTTTACCGATTGTTGCAAATTCTTTCGACTCAACATATTTTGCAAGAATGGTTCCTTTAACATGATTAATAATTCTGCATTTTCTTATGTTTTCTTTCAATTGTGCAATTTGTTTATCAATGCTTCGCAATTCATCGGCAGTTGAGCTATTCTGTGTTTCTATTGAATTGATTTGTTTGTCAATTATTTTTAATGAAGCGACTATATCGTCCATTTGTTTTGATGTTGCGGCTCCGTCTTTAAGCATTTTTTCAATTCGTGCTTTCTCAATTAGTATATTTTCTTTCTGCTGATTTTGAATTTCAATCTGCGATTCAATATTTTCGGTTTTGGTTGCTATTGCATCTTTTTGTGCCTGTAATTGTTCAACTTTCAGTTGCAAATCAGTAGTATCAATCTGTCCAATTACTGTTCCCGAATCTAATTGTTGTCCTTCATCAATATTGAATAAAATGATTTTGCCGTTTGCTTCTGAAGATATTGTAATTTCAGTTGCTTCAAATACGCCATACGCATCCGATTTTTTATTGTTCCTTGAACAGCTTACTAAAACTGCTAACGCTGAAATAAAAATAATTTTTTTCATATTTTTTTAACTAATAAATATTAACTTTTTTAAAGTTTTCCTGCATCATTCAAATAATTAACTCTCGCCTGAATTAATTGTATTTTATGAGCTTCGAGATTTAATTTTGCCTGTAATTCCGAATGTAAAACAGAAACATAATCTGTTGCAGTTGTAACTCCGTTTATAAGTTGCGAAAATGAATTTGCTGTTATTTTTGTCTGCAAATTAATTATCTCAATATCTTTTGAAATAAGAATTTCATATTTATGAATTTCGGCAATGTCTTTTTCCTGTATTATTTTTAAATTTTTGTCAAAAGTTTCTTTTTGTGTATTCAGAATATCGCTTTGCAAATCCATTAATTTTTTTTCATTTGAAGTTTGATGCCAGTTCCACAGGTTCCAGTTCAATCTTGCACCTACAATATAAAACGGTTCAAAATTATTTGATAACATATTAAAGCCGGGGCGCCCATAACCAACTTGTCCGAAAGCAGAAATTTTTGGACTAAATTTGCTTGATAATAAATTTTTTGATATTTCGATTTTCTGAATTTGCATATCAAAGAGTTTCATCTCAGGACGACTGTTTTCCGATTGTACCGGACTTATTTTTTCATTAGGTACAGAAAGTTTCACACTGTCAGTAAGATTTTTATTTATAAAATCCCCGAGCATTTTTATTGCTGCTTGTTTTCCCATATTCAGTTCGAACAACTGCTGGTCGGTTCTCAAAAGTTCTGCTTTAATAATATCGGCATTGCTTTCAAGCATTGCTCCATTTCTGACAGCGGATTCAACACTGCCAAGTTTGTATTGTAAATTATCTTTCGTAAGTTTTAAAACTTTCTCATTGCTTTGAAATAAAAGAATGCTGAAATAGAGCTGATTTATGCTGTTTTTAATTTGATATAATTGAACATCCAGATTTTGCTGGTCTGCGTCTAATATACTTTTTTCAAGTTCTTTTTGTTTTTTTGTTAAATTGCCATCATAAATAAGCTGATTTATATCAATAGTTGCCTTATATGAATCTTTGTTGAGTTTAGGTATTTTCATATTAGGAATGAACTGTGGAATTTTTGTAACGTCGGATTGCAAGGTAGCTTGTCCATTCAAAAAAATTTGCGGAAGATAATTTACACCAATATTTTTTATTTTTAATTCTGTTGACGAAGTGAATATATCTCTTTGCTTGCTTAAAGGATAATTTTTAATTGCCTCATCATAACAAAAATATAATGTTAATGAATCGCCTATTTGACCAAAAGAAGTCAGATATAAAAAGATGTTTAATATTAAAATAATTTTTTTCATTTTTCTTAATTGAATTAATTTTAAACATTTACCGTCAACCATAAATATTCACGCTAATTTTTATGGTTAGCCGTAAATTTTATTAATATATTCCAAAGATTCCATCTTTTTAAAAAATGGAATCTCGATGCTTTGATATAGCATTTTGTGATTTCAAATCATATAGCCTCTATTACCAATACCTTAAACTTTTTATATTATAATTTAATATTTCAAGCTTTCTTTGCTCTATTCCAGTAAACATCCATTTCTGCAAGAGTCATTTCGCTGAGCTTTTTTCCGTCTTTGCTAATATTTTCTTCAACATATTGAAAACGTTTCAGAAATTTTTTATTTGTTTTTTCAAGAGCGGTTTCAGGTTCAACATCAATAAAACGAGCATAATTTATCAATGCAAAAAGTAAATCGCCAAATTCATCTTCTATTCTTTCATGATTGTTTTTCTTGGTGATTTCTTTTTTTAGCTCGCCTAATTCTTCCTGAACTTTTTTCCACACCTGATTTTTATTATCCCAATCAAATCCAACACCTCTTGCTTTTTCCTGCATACGATATGCTTTTATCATTGCAGGTAATGACTTTGGAACGCCTTCCAATACTGATTTTTTACCTTCTCTTAATTTTATTTTTTCCCAGTTTTCTTTAACCTGCTCAGCATTTTTAACTTTAACATCGCCGAAAATATGTGGATGACGGATAATTAACTTTTCACAAATACTGTCAATAACATTTTTAATATCAAATGATTTTTTTTCGGAAGCAATTTTTGAATAAAAAACAATATGCAATAATAAATCACCCAATTCTTTTTTTATTTCATCTGTGTCTTTTTCAAGAATTGCATCGGAAAGTTCATATACTTCTTCGATGCTTAAATGGCGTAAACTTCCAAAAGTTTGTTTTTTATCCCATGGACAATTTTCACGTAATTTATCCATTATATCAAGCAATCGTCGAAATGCCAACAATGTTTCGTCTCTCATAAAACAGATTGTTATTTTAATTATTTTTGTTCAATACAAATGTAGTATAATTTATAAAACGTGAATTCGCAATCAAAACAATTTATAATTAAAAAGATAAATATTTTTTTTTGGTGTTATTTGGTGTTTTGGTGTTTTGGTGGCTATAATTTTTTTGCCACTAAAACACAAAAACACCAAATCTCACGAAAATCATACAATTCAAGTACAATCCAAATTTTGCGTTTTTTTATTTTATTATTTTTTGCACTAAACTTTAAATTTTCATTCTCCCAAGACACCTTAAAATCCAAACATCTTAACAAATTAATTATTGGTTCAAAATGTCATTACGGATTTATAATTTGTCATACCAAATCAATGCGTCATTTGGAAACAGGACATTTTCCTTCATTAGAAATTACTATAGGAAAAATAACAAACGGAGAAAAATTATGGCAACGGCTCTATAAATTTCCTGATATAGGCATTTGTTTTTTTTATTCGGGGCTTGCAAATAAAGAACATCTGGGCAATGTAATTGCATTATATCCGTATATAAATTTTCCCATGATTAATTGTGGCTTTTACAAATTTAGTTTTCGCTTTGGTACAGGACTCGGATATATTACAAAACCTTATAACAGAACCGAAAACTATAAAGATATAGCTATTGGTTCACATCTGAATGCCGCAATAAACCTGACTTTTGAATCAAACTTTAAATTATCGAAAAAATTTATTTTAACAACAGGAATTGGATTAACACATTTCTCAAACAGTGCTTTTAAAACTCCTAATCTTGGAATTAATATTCCTACAATATCTCTGGGAGCTTATTATAAATTAGGTGAAAATAATTTTTTATCAATTAAAAAAGATACAGTAGTAAATAAAAAATTTCAATATCTTATTTCTGTTACCGGCGGAATCAAAGAAATTTATCCTGAGGATGGACCAAAATACGGAACATACTCTTTAGCATTTTGTGTATTAAAACCTTTGAATTTTAAAAATAAACTCGGATTAGGTTTTGATTTATTTTATAATTCATCAATAATAAAATTACTAAAAAACGACAGTATAAATATTTCACATAATTATGAAATATTAAGACCGGGAATAAATTTAACTTATGAAATAGTGATTTCCAAAATATCAATTTGTCTGCAGTTTGGAACTTATGTTTTTGCAAAATACAAATTGCAGGGCGATGTTTATGAAAAACTCGGATGGAAATATTTTATTACAAATCATATTTTTTCTACTATAACATTGAAAGCAAATTTAGTGGATGCCGATGATTTTGATTTGGGAATCGGATACAGATTTTAGTTTAAAGTTTAGAGTTTATGTTTAAAGTTAATTATTCAATATTCTTATGTGCGATAATAATTATTGTTATTTCTTGCACTCCTATACGAAAAACAAGTAAAACAAAGAATGAAATAAAAAATGAGAATTTTGAAAAAACATATTCCGAAAAATTAAACATAAAACTTGATGGCTCGGAAAATAAATTGCTTATTTCAACAATTGCCGATGGGCTTGGTGTTCCTTATAAATTTGGAGAATGTACAAAACAGGAAACTGATTGCTCAGGTCTCGTTCAGAATGTTTATAAAATCGTTTACAAAAAAGATATTAATCGCCAAACCGTTGATATTTATGAGAAAGATATAAACGTAATAAATAAAAGTAACTTAAAAGAAGGTGATTTGGTATTTTTTTTGATTGCTTTAAAGAAACCAGACCATATCGGAATATACATAAAAGACGGCTATTTTGCTCATGCATCAAGTAAAAAAGGCGTGATGATTAGTAATTTAAATGAGGATTATTTTCAGAAACATTTTTATTGTGGAGGGAGAGTGAAATGAATAATAATAAGCCACAAATTCCCATATTAAGGTTGTTTAAAGTTTAAGGTTTAAAGTAATGCATATTGAAGTTCAGAACAGTAAGAATAAGATTAACAATAAACCCAAAATTCGCAAGTAAAAAATATGCCTTTTCAATTTTCCGCTGATATCGCTGATTTACGCAGAACTTGATTTTAATAAAATCATTTGCGTTTATCTGCTAAATATGCGGGAGACAATGAGTTATAAATAACTTGCAAATTTTAATTTTTTTGAAATCGAAAATAAAAAAAGAGTAATAAGTTCAAATAACAGAAACTTTAAACCTTAAACTTTAAATTTTAAACAATTTCTAATGAATTCGAAATTAAGAGCACATATACTTTTGTTAACGGCAAATATTTTGTTTGGGTTGAATTATACAATTGCAAAAGATTTGATGCCGCTTTATCTCATGCCAAAAGCAATAATATTTGTAAGGGTTTTAGTTACTTCATTTTTATTTTGGATATTATTTTCTTTCGGAAAAAACGAAAAAGTAGAGAAAAAAGATTTGCTGCTCCTTGCTTTGTGTGCACTGTTTGGCGTAGCATTTAATCAGATTATGTTTTTCGAAGGATTGAATCTTTCAAAGCCGATAAATGTTGCAATAATTCAAACTATAAATCCTATTCTTGTTTTGCTCATGGCGGCTTTTATAATTAAAGAGAGAATAAATTCAAAAAAAATTATCGGAATAATTTTAGGTGCCGCAGGAGCAATTTATTTAATTCTTAATAAAGGCGACATGACTTTGAGTTTGAAAACACTTAAAGGGGATATTTATATTATACTTAATTCCGCGTCGTATGCGGTTTACCTTGTGCTATTAAAACCATTAATGAAAAAGTATTCTTCTGTTACACTTATGAAATGGATATTTTTATTCGGATTTATTTTCGTAGCTCCGTTTTGTTATAACTCGTTCACCGAAGTAACGTGGAATTTTTCGGTTCATATCTGGTTCGCTTTGGGATATGTTGTAATTGCAACTACTTTTGTTGCGTACCTTCTGCTTACCGAGTCGATGAAATTTGTGAGTCCCACGGTTGTCAGCATGTATATTTATCTTCAACCATTATTTGCAGCACTTTCGGCAATTTTGCTTTCAAGAGATGTTTTGACTACAGATAAAATAATTTCGGCAGTATTAATTTTTGCGGGTGTTTATGTTGTGAGCAGGAATTAAGGACACCCAGAATAACTGGAAATTCGCTTTACTTTTACGTGACAGAAGTCAAATTTTTTTAGAGATGCCTTTAATTTATGATATTTTATTAAAGTAAAAATTTACACTTCGAAAAGTTTTATTTTACTATTCTTAAATTGTAATTTATCTATTTTATGAATAGATACGAATAAAGTATCGTACTTTTGTTTTTACACTTTTAAAAACTTTAAATTTATGAAGAAACTTTATTTTTTATTAGTATTAATGTCTCCGACATTAATGTTGTTTTCACAAACATGGTTAAAAAATTTACCACAGAAAAAATTTAAAGGGGAATTAACTTTCTTTGATTATAAAAATGCCTTTAATAAATATTGGACGCCATTTAATGTTGAAAAAGGTTATTATTATGAAAATGGAGTAAAGAAAAAAGCAGAAGGGTGGAAGCAATTTAAAAGGTGGGAGTATTATATGGAAAACCAAATAAATCCTACCACAGGCGAATTTCCAAAAAAAACCGCACAAGAAATTTATGAAAAATATTTAAAAGCAAATCCTAATTCAAAATCAAGAAATTTAGCTGATTGGACATGCTTAGGAACAAATAGCTCAGACGGCGGATATGCGGGAGTTGGACGTATTAATTGTATTTCATTCCATCCCTCAGATAATAACACTTACTGGGCTGGCGCAGCTTCTGGTGGTTTATGGGTTACGATGAATAATGGTTCAAGCTGGAATTGTTTAACCGATAATAATGGCATTCTTGCTGTAAGTGATATTGTTATTCCAACAGATTATGCAACTTCAAATACAATTTATGTTGCCACAGGCGATAAAGACCATTGGGATAATCGTAGTATTGGTGTTTTAAAATCAACAAATGGTGGCTCTACATGGAACACAACAGGATTGAGTTATGTATTATCTGGTGGTTCAATGGTTAATAAACTGTTACTAGACCCAAATAATAACCAAACCATAATTGCTGCAACATCGAACGGTGTTTATAAAACTACAAATGGTGGTACTAACTGGAGTACTCAATTAACAAGCATCATCTTTATTGACATGGAATATAATCCGGGCGATTTTAATACACTCTACGGTTCAACACAATATGATGGTACCATTTATCTTTCCACAAATGGCGGAGCATCTTGGGCACAATCCTTTAACGATGCAAATGCTTATAGGATTGAATTGACAGTTTCTGCAAATCAACCTACATGGGTTTATGCTGTAACTGTAAATTCAGACAATGGCCTTTATGGAATTTATAAATCAACAAATAGCGGGTTAAGCTTCTCAAAGGTTTTTGATGGAGCTACATCGAATTTGTTAGGAGGAAATGCCGATGGTAGTTCAACAAGTGGGCAGGGCTGGTACGATTTGAGCATTGCTGTTTCGCCCTCTAACGCAAATACTCTTTTAGTCGGAGGTATTAATACCTGGCGCTCTACAAATGGTGGAACTGCTTGGTCAATTGTAAATCATTGGTGGGGAGACGGAGTACAAGCAGTGCATGCCGATAAACATATGCTTAAATACCGAAGCAGCGGAAATTTATTCGAGTGCAACGATGGAGGCATATACATTTCAACAAATAATGGTACTTCCTGGACAGATAAAACAGATGGAATGGTAATTAGCCAAATGTATAAATTAGGTAATTCAACATTGGATTCTAATGAAATTATTACCGGTTTACAAGATAACGGAACAAAATTACTCTATGACGGAACATGGTACGATGTGTATGGTGGAGACGGTATGGAATGTTTAATTGATTATACGGATGATAATATTCAGTACGAAACTTATGTATATGGCGAAATTAACAGGACTACAGACCTTTGGAATTCTACAACTGAAATTTCAGCAAATATTCCTGGCGGAGCTGACGGGGCATGGGTTACACCATATATAATTGACCCGAACAATCCTCAAATTTTATATGTAGGATATTCTGATATTTGGAAAACTATGGATAGAGGGGATAATTGGTCGCAAATATCCACAATGAACACATCAGATAAAATACGTTCCATGGCAATTGCACCTTCAAACACACAATATTTGTACGTTGCAGACAGAACTCATCTTTGGAAAACCACAAACGGCGGAACTTCATGGGCTGATGTAACCGGAACTTTGCCTGTAGGTTCAGGGAGCATCACTAATATGGCGGTTAAAGACGATGATGCAAATACACTTTGGGTTACAATGAGCGGTTATAACGCAAACAGAGTTTACCAATCAACAAACGGCGGGACTTCATGGACTAATATTTCAACCGGATTACCCCAGATTCCTGCATATACAATAGTTCAATATAAAAAATCAACAAGCGAAGTTCAATTATATGTCGGCACCGAACTTGGTGTATATTTCAAAAAAGATTCTGATAATTGGATTGCATATAACACAGGGTTGCCAAATGTTAAAATTGGCGAAATGGAAATTTATTATGCCACATTACCTCAAAATGATAAACTGAGAGCTGCTACTTATGGCAGAGGACTTTGGGAATCGCCTGTTTATTGTCCTTTAAAGCCAAATGTTATTGCGACAGGAGGTGTTATATGTAACGGAGCAAGTATAAATATAAATGCCAGCGGAGCGAATACATACACATGGAATAACGGTTCAAGTACAAATCCATTAAATGTTTCCCCAACCATTACTACAAGCTATACTGTAACAGGGACAGACATGAATGGCTGTGCGAATACTGCTCAGACCTTGGTAACAATAAATTCAAACCCTACTGTTATTGCAACAGGAAATACAATTTGCAATGGTGCATCTGCAAGTATAGCTGCCAGCGGAGCAAATACATACACATGGGTAAATCCGTTAGGTGCAGGAAATCCAAAAACAGTTAGTCCCACAACCAATACAACATATTTTGTAACAGGAACAGATGCAAATGGCTGTACAGGCACAGCACAGGCAACAGTAGCTATATATCCTTCTCCAACAATAACAGTTAACAGCGAATCAATTCTTCAAGGTCAGAGTGCTACTTTATGCGTAAGTGGTGGCTCGACATATAGTTGGAGTACAACTGAAACAAGCTCTTGTATTAGCGTAACTCCGAATGTTACATCAACATACACGGTTACCGGCACAGATGCTAATGGTTGCACGGGAACAACACAATCAATTGTTACAGTTAATTCTACATTTGTAAATAATATTTCAGGGAATAATAATGAATTACAAATTTATCCTAACCCGAATAATGGTTTATTTATATTGCAAAAGAATAACAATACTTCACAAAAATTTCAATTAACAATTAAAACGATACAAGGACAAGAAGTATTAAAGGGAAATATAAATTTCACAAATACTTATCCAATAGACTTGCAGCATTTGGCAGGAGGCGTTTATATTATTACGCTACAAAATGATAAAGAAAATTATGTGAGCAGAGTGGTTGTGCAAAGATAAAATAAATAAGCAATTTGAAGCTGACGGGGTGACTCAAAGTCACCCCGTCAGTTTCAAAATACTACTCTAATATGCTCCTCCTCTTTTCCTAACAAACCATTCAACAGAAAGCAAAAAAATTAAAAGAAAGAAAATCCATTTCATATTAATAATATCTTTTAGTTTTTTACTCGTATATGAAACGGTTTTTATATCATCGCGGCTGTTTATATCGTTCAGAAGATTTTCAAATTGATTGGGAAAATACATTTTACCATTGTGGGTTTTCGCAAGCTTATTCATCAATTGGTGGTCGGCAACTGTATTTGATACTTCAACAGTTACAGGGGTTACAGTAAATTGTCCTTTATCTGAAAACATCTTTTCACCGCTTTTTACTTTTGCTTCATATCTGTATGTTCCTACCGGAAATATTCCTGCATCAAGCATATATGCTTTTGAAGTTTTATTAAAAACAAACGAGAATTTTTTATTATCGGAATTAAAAATATCAATATTAATATCGGGAGTATTTATCAATTCATAGCTTTCATTATAAACTTCTGCATCAATTGTTACGGGCTCATTTTCAAAATAAATATTTTTGCTGATAATGCGAAAATACCTTTTATCAGCTTTTACAGAAAGATATTGAACAATCTTATTGAACATTTCGTTGAATATGTCATTATTTTCATGAATTGCAAAATCCTGCAATCGCCATTTCCATAAACCTTCACCGGTAATAATTCCAATTCTGGCATTTGGTGCCTGATAAAGCGAAATCAAAGGATAATCGGTATCAACACTACCTATTTTCTGATAAAGAAAAACATTTGCATCGGGAGACATTTTATATGTTCCGAAAAACGGATAAAGCGGCGGAAGTTTTTCAATAAAATTTTTAAAATTATCGCTTACTGTAAATAAACTGAAATTATTATTGAAGTTTCCCTGTGCTTCATTCATTTTATTTTTTATTCCCGAAATATTAAGTCCGGTTTTAAGTGTATTGAAAAAATTTATGTTTGTTTTACTTCCTATAATGAATAAAACAGGAATATTCAATTTAAGAATATTTGAAAACAATGCTGTTCCTGAATTATCCGATGAAGGTAACTGGTGAACAATAATCAAACTGAATGAATTTATAGGCTCAAAGAATTTATCTGCCTGTGAAACTTGTACTTCATAATTATTGTTTGATTCAATAGATTCCTTCAAAGCAGCAATGTCGGGATGCGGTGTACTGAAAAGAATTAATATCTTTTCGCGTCCATTAATCACATCAATAAATATATCCCGAACATTGTTTGTGTAAGTTATTTCATTTTTCAGATTTGATAAAGTGATTCTGTACCTGTGGGTTCCTGATTCTTTCGCTTCGAGTTCAAAATTGTGAGTTTGAATTTCATTATTGTTTTTAAAATTTAATATTTTGGTAGCAAGAGTTTGCATGCCATCAGATATAGTGAGCATAGAATTTTCACCTTTGCATTGTTTTGCGTTAACAATTATTTCAACAGGAAATTTATTTCCGAGAAAAACAAGTCGGTTATAATTAATTTTATTTATTATCAAATCCTTTTGAATGTTTGTATCACCAAGTGCAATGGTGTAAATAGGAACTTTTAATTTTTCGGAAGCATACACAGGGCTTGTTCCTTTATTATATAAACCGTCACTTGCAATTACAACTGCTCCGAGATTTCGATTTACATATTTGTTTTGAATTTCATCAAACAACAATGACATATCCGTTTGCTTTTGCCTGAAATCGGATGAAATATTATCTTTAACTTTATCTCCGAAAGAAAATGTTTTTACCTGATATTTGTCAGAAAGTTTATTTATAAAATCATTCAGATTTCTTGTGTACTCAGTTTTATAAAACGAAGAATCTTTTCCTATAATTATTGATTCGGAATTATCCTGAGCTACAACTACAATAGGTTTTTCAATATTTCTGAAAATTGTTTTTATCAATGGGTTTAGTAAAAGAAAAGCAATTAATGCAACTGTAATAAATCTGAATGAGGCAAGAAGATTTTTTTGCCATTGCGGAAATTCTTCAAGGTGTTTGTCTTTGCGGTAAAGAGTATAAGCATAAACAGCACCAACTGCAAGGCAAATAAAAATATACCAAAAAGGATATTCTGTTACTATACTTAAGTTCAATTTTTTCGTTTTTTTGTTTTACAAATATACATCAAAATAATTAGTTGCCGGTTGTTAGTTGTTCGAATAAAATTATTTTACTTTGTACCTTATTGCTTTAGCTTCCCGCAGTATAGCAACTAACAAACACTCTGCCGTCTTTCAATTATAAATGAAATTATATTTGTAAAATAATTATATTTACATTTGAATTTTAAAAAATCATTAAAAAACAAATGAATATTTATCTTCAGAACAGGCAATGGAAAGCGATGCTGGTTATTGTGGCATTTCTGATTGTTGCGACTTCATTATGGTACACGAATCAGTTTGCAAAAAATCTTGCTCAGGAAGAAAGACAGAAAGTGAAACTTTGGGCTGAAGCAATTCAAAAAAAAGCAAGCTTGGTAAAATACACCGAAGAATTATTTAATAAAATAAAAGATGATGAACGTGTGAAAGTTAAATTGTGGGCAGAAGCAATGCACCGCTTGCTAAAAGAAGAAAACACAAAAGATTTGACTTTTTATATTGATATAATTTCAAGCAATAAAAATATTCCGATAATTCTTACAGACAAAAATAACATTGTTTCTTCTTCAATAAACCTGAGCTTTAAATTAAAACAAAACAGAAAACTATCTGATTCAATTAAAAAAGAATTCAGCAAATATCCGCCGATTAGGGTAAGTTACAAAAGTCAAACGTTAAGTTTATTATATTATAAGGATTCGAAATTATTTGCCGACCTGCAAAATGTAATGAATGATTTGATAAAAACTTTTATTTCGGAAGTTGTGATAAATTCGGCATCGGTTCCTGTAATATTCACTGACAGCACACAAACAAAAGTAATTGCATCAGGAAATATTGATTCCGAAAAAATTAAAAGTAACGATTATATTTTGAAAAAACTTTCCTCTATGTCTTTTCAGAACAAGCCTATTGAAGTGCATTTGAGTGGTAAAACAAAAAATTATATTTTCTGGGAAGATTCTTTTTTACTGAAGCAATTAAGATATTATCCATACATTTTATTTTTCATTATCGGATTGTTTTTATTTGTTTCTTATTTAATATTCAGCAATGTTAGAAAAGCCGAACAAAATAAAGTATGGGTCGGTATGGCAAAAGAAACGGCTCACCAATTGGGAACTCCGTTATCGTCTTTAATTGCATGGCTCGAATATCTGAAATTAAAAAATGTTGAGCAGTCAATAATTACAGAATTGGCAAAAGATGTAAAACAACTCGAAATAGTTACCGAAAGATTTTCAAAAATTGGCTCTGAGCCAAAGCTTGAAGACACAAATATTTCAAAGACAATTTATGAGTGTATTGATTACATGAAACTGCGGATTTCTGAAAGAATAAAATTTTCAGTTGTAACTTATAATAAGGATATTTGTGTTCCGTTGAATATATATTTATTTAATTGGGTTATTGAAAATTTATTTAAAAATGCAGTTGATGCAATTGGCGATAATGCAGGAATCATAGACATAATCATAACTGCTGAAAACAAATTTATTTATATCGATATTAGCGATTCAGGCAAAGGAGTTCAGAAGTCAAAATTTAAAACTATTTTCAAACCAGGATATACCAGCAAACAAAGAGGTTGGGGACTTGGCCTGTCGTTATCAAAAAGAATCATAGAGCAATATCACAGCGGAAAGATATTTGTAAAAAATTCCACAATAAATAAAGGAACTACATTCAGAATTGTGTTGAAGAAAAAAACATAAAGGAATTGGCATGCAAAACGGTATATTGTTTTAATATTTTGTGCAAACAATTCTCATCTTAATAAAATAAAAGCAAAAAGTAAAAAGCAAGCTAATCCACCTATCATTATAGAAGTACCATAAGTTGTTCGGGTATCGTATTCTTTTATTTTTTTTATGTCGTATTGAGAAACATTAAATGAAAAAATATATTCGCTGTATTTATTATTAATAAAGAAAGGTAAAGTAATTTGAAGTTTTTTATTCAAATTATTTTCTGCATCCTGTGCAGCATCGGAATATTCCATTCCCCATGAATCCTTCATAAAGCTTTTTTCTTTCCAGTAATATGTTGTGTCATCGAGCCAAACAATATTACTTTTAGGATAGAGCATCTCAACAACTAATTTATTTTTTTGAATTATAGTTGATGTTTCAGATTTTTCCCTGCTCAGATATTTTGTATTTGTATGAACTATTGTTGATGTTTCACCATTTGGAAAAGTAAAATATGCTTTTTCCCAACTTATTTTAACAGGCATTTTGCTTTTATTTTTTATTTGCAAGATAAAGCTCATCGTATCCGTTTTCCAGCTAAATGTAAATAATGAATCTTCATAAAAGTTTTTATTTGCTTTATTTACTTGCTTTTTAATTCTTACCTCCTTCAGGTTCATTTTATAATTGGCAATGTACAGGTTGGTATAACAGCTGCTGCATAGAATAATAAATAAAAAATAAAAAATATAATTTCTATTTTTTTGCATGATAAGTTTAAAAATTGTTTTAAATCAAATTATTAATACAAATTTAGTAAAATAAAATCAAAGAAATTATTTATTTCAATTTTCCGCCAAGCACGCATGTTTTTTTATAGTGCTTTACTTTTCCTTGCAAGTCGAATGTTTCGAAATAAATTACATAAATTCCCATGCGGCATTTTTCGTTAGTTTCATTAATACCGTCCCATGAAATAATACCTTTTGCATCCAATCTTTTATTTTTTGCGAGATTTTTTATTAATCTTCCATTTGAATCGTAAATAGCAATATTCGCAATATAATCCGGTTGGAAAAAATTATAAGAAATGTTAAGCAAATCGTTATGTCCGTCATTGTCGGGTGAAAATATTTCGGGTGAAATTGTAATTGCATTATCCGAACTATCGGCTGAATTATATTGTGAATTTTTATATCCCGGAGTTGCATAACCAACAGTTTCCGAAGCCGAATGCCAGTTTGTTGCGTCCTGTGTGGGACGATTAAAATCAACTCTTTCGAGTGAAACACCTTCAACATTATTCAAAAGTGCAAAGTGCATTTTTTCGGAATATTTAAACATATCAATTATGTTTGATGACTTATCTGAAATTACAACAAAACCCTTATCATTATTGAATGAAGGCAAGGAGTTCATTTTAATAAATACATTCGGATTGGAAGTAAAATATTGTGATTTTACTTTATCAGGAGCAATAGTGAGAACAACATATTCACCGGGGTTTAAAAAATATGTTTGCTGAGTAATTGCATCAATTGAAATTAAAATGTTTTTTATTGTATCAAAAGAACATAAATTAATTTCTTTCAAATCCACAATTTTTGCGGAACGGTTATAAAGTTCAACAAAATCAACTCCATCATTTTTCGGATTGAAAAGAATTTCGTTAATCACAATATCCAAAGCTTCGGGATGATAAAAATAAAAAATTTTATATGTTGCTGTCATAGTATTGCCGGTAATATCTTTTACTCCATTAACAGTTAGAATATTTTCTGCTCCGTTTAAAAATTCCGATGAAAAAGTTAAATGAACAATTGTTGAATCGGATATATCTCTTATAGTAGTGGCAGGATTTCCAACTCCATTATTAACGTTGTAATTCAAAATATTTTCTGATGAGTTTTTTTCAACAAATTCTGAAAATACAACATCAATCTTATTACCGGATACTACTTTTATGTCAGAAATTTTTGGAAGAACAGTGTCAACAGAAATATTTCCGACAAAAAAATCATCGAAATAAAAATTTTTATTATATGAGCTTGTTGAGAATTTACAAAGGATTCCTAAATATGAAGTTGATTTAAAAGACATGTCGCTTCCTGTTCCTTCAAAATTATATTTCTGTGTAAAAGCCGGAGCAGAAAATATTTTCCATGTTCCGTTTTTGCTTCTCGTAACTTTTACGTTAATTTCAAAAGCAGATGCAATGCTTGTTGTTCCACTGCAAATTAATGCTGAAGAAGTGCCGGTTTGTTTAAAAAGCCGAATTACATCAGTACTATTTGTTTCACCGAATTGAAGATAATATCCGTTGAGTGAACCGTTCAAATTTGAATTATCTGAGACCAGATAAACTCTCGCATAACTTGTACTCGAAGGAGAAAAATTCATTTTCATGTAAAAACGCCATTCGGTGCTGTCGAACATTGTATTTGAAGTGTACAAATAAGCTGTTTTTGGAATAGTTGCATCTAACTGCAAAATATAATTTGTGTCTGCCAAATTACATTTGAACAAAGAATCATCGCCGCTCCATTTGGGATTATCGGAAAAATTTCCATCTGAAAAATTATCGGTAACCTGTGCGGAAAGAAACAATGGCAAAAGAAAAAGAAATGATATTATTATTTTATTTATCAAATTTACCTAATTATACAAATTCAAAAATAAGTCACAAATTTAAAATATTATTTGCATTTTAAGTAGTGAAATTTGTGGTAAATATTTTAAAAAAAATACTATTTGGATAAATTATTTCCAAATAGTTTGACTTTTTGGCAAAATAATTCCCTAAAAGTTTGTTTGCATTTTTTATTAACCGACAGCTTTTATTATATTCTTGTAAAATATTATCTTTGCATAATTTTAATTAATAAAAATATTATAAAAATGAAAGTAGCAATTGTAGGTGCCACCGGATTAGTTGGCAATGTTATGCTAAAAGTATTAGAGGAAAGAAATTTTCCTGTTTCGGAATTTTTTGCTGTAGCTTCGGAAAAGTCGATTGGAAAAATTGTAAAATTTAATGGAAAAGAATATAAAGTTATTAGCATAGAAGAAGCTATTGCAAAGAAACCCGATATAGCAATATTTTCGGCAGGTGGTGCAACATCAAAACAATTTGCTCCTAAATTTGCTGAAGCAGGAACTACAGTTATAGATAATTCTTCGGCATGGAGAATGTTTGAAAATATTTCTCTTGTTGTTCCCGAAGTTAATGCTGATGTATTAACAAAAAATGATAAAATCATTGCAAATCCGAATTGTTCCACAATTCAGCTTGTTGTGGTGTTAGCACCGTTGCATAAAAAATATAAAATTAAAAGATTGGTTATTTCAACTTATCAGTCGGTTACCGGAACAGGTATTAAAGCCGTAAAACAATTGGAAAATGAAAGAAAAGGAATTAAAGGTGAAATGGCTTATCCGCATCAGATTGATATGAATTGTTTTCCGCACGGCGGCGATTTTCTTGAAAACGGCTCTACAACTGAAGAAATAAAATTACTTAATGAAACCAGAAAAATATTACGCGATAATTCATTGCAAATAACTTCTACTGTTGTTAGAATCCCTGTAGTTGGTGGACATTCCGAGGCAGTGAATATTGAATTTCAAAATGATTTTGATTTGAATGACGTTAAAAATATTTTATCAAAATCACTTGGAATAATTGTTCAGGATGAACCATCAAAAAATATTTATCCAATGCCATTATCTGCTCACGAAAAAAATGAAGTATTTGTAGGAAGAATCAGAAGAGATGAGTCACAGCCCAGTTCACTTAATTTATGGATTGTTTCTGATAATTTACGTAAAGGTGCTGCCACAAATGCAATTCAGATTGCCGAATATCTGGTGAAAAATAAGTTAGTTTGATTAGTTTACTAATGACCATTGACTAATTATTTCTTAATTCCACTTCTGTTGCACCCATTCCATACTTAGCCATTGGCGCATCGTAGAAATTACATTTTGGATATGATTCATCAAGAATTTTTCTTATTTCCGATTTTAAAACTCCATCACCAACACCATGAATAAAAATTATTTTTGAAAAATTATTTGCAAGAGCGGTTTCTAATGTTTTTCTGAAATAATTAATTTGTATTGTCAGCATTTCGCCGTTAGACAAGCCGGAAATTTTGTCAATCAATTCTTCAATATGCAAATCAACTTCTGCTACTCCTTTGTCAATAATATGTTTTGAGGGCATTGACTGTACTTTTTTATAATCACTTATGTGTCCCACAACTTTTATTTTCGGTTTTTCGATTTTTTCTTTTCTCCAAATTTGCTCGTTCTGCAATAGTGGTACGGTTTTATTTTCGGAATAAATACTTGTAGTAATACATTTTTCATTTATTAATGAACAATACAGATAACTTTCTTCTTTAAAAAATTTTATGGGGTTAACTTTAAAACTATTTGCTATCGGCATTTTGGCTTCATATTTCCCTTCCTTGAAAAATAATATTTGTAAAAAAATATCCGACCATTCTTCCAATTTCGTTCTTTCAATTATTCCAAGAAGAACTTTAGTTTCGGGTTTTGCCCTGTCAAAATCAATTCCGAAAAAGTCGTTATCTTGTTTAAGAGAATATGTAAATAAAATATCGTAAGAAGTATGATTTAAAATATAAACTTGAATGTCACCGGAAAGCAGAGCATCCTGATTTTCCGAAGTGTATGCAATATAAATTCCTTCATCAATTTGCGGAGTAAGTGTTAAAAACAAATCACTTTTATAATCTTCATCATCATTTGTTTCCGACTCTTCTTTATTTTCATAAGTTTCGTTTATTGATTCTTTTTCTTCAGAAATTAGTTCTTCTTCTTCAAATTCAATTTTTCCTGTTTTTATTAATTCATCAGTCATAACAGGAATTTCAAAACCATCTTCAATTTCAATACTGACCATTTTATCGTTTATGATTTTTTTTACAACTCCCTCGCGCTTTTCGCTGAGAAAACTGACTTTATCATTTATTTTAAATTTCATAATTGTTTTTTTACAAAAATAGAAAGAATAATTATTGTAATTGATTTATTTAGTATTAAATTTTGAAATGCTTTCTATTGTTTGAAAAGTTTGTTGTTTGTAGTTAATTTATGTTTTTCTCGTAGCTCGTGGCTTACAGCTCGCAGCTATGATTGTTAAAAGTTTATGAATATTTAGGCAAAACCACAAACTTATTTTAATCCATTTTAGCTACTGATTAAACAAATTATTTTATATTTGCTCAATAAATTTTAAAAATGGAAATCTTAATAAAAGTAACGCAACTTATTCTTAGTTTATCAATACTCATTATTCTTCATGAATTAGGGCATTTTATTCCTGCAAAACTTTTTAAAACCCGTGTAGAAAAATTTTATTTATTCTTCGACCCGTGGTTTTCTTTGTTTAAAATTAAAAGAAAAGATACAGAATACGGAATCGGCTGGATTCCACTTGGCGGATACTGCAAAATATCAGGAATGATTGATGAATCAATGGACAAAGAGCAATTAAAAAAACCTCCGCAGCCATGGGAATTTCGTTCAAAATCAGTTTGGAAAAGGTTGATAATACTAGTTGGAGGTGTAACCATGAATTTAATACTTGCAATTATTATTTACATCTTTTTATTATTTTTATATGGTGAGCAATATCTACCAACAAAAAATGTAAAATATGGAATTGCTTGCGATTCGCTGGCTTTAGAACTCGGATTAAAAAATGGCGATAAAATTTTAAGTTTAGATAATAAATATGTGGATAATTTTAATAAAATACCTATTGAATTACTTTATGCAAAAACAATACAATTAGAACGTGATGGAAATAAATTGGAAATACCTGTAAAAAAAGAAGTAACTGATAAATTATTAAAATTAAGAAAAAGTATCGGCTTTATTTCCTATCGTTACCCTTTTTACATAAATGGATTTTTAAAAAATTCCGAAGCTAAAAAATACGGACTAAAAATTGGAGATAAGTTAGTTGGAATAAATGGTGTAAAAGCTGAATATGTAAATGAATTCAGAACAGAAATAATAAAATTAAAAAACAAAGAAACAGAAATAATTGCTTTACGAAATAAAGATACATTAAGGTATAAAGTTAAAATTTCAAAAGATGGAACTATAGGAGTTGAAATAAAAAGCGCTGATACATTTTTTACTTTAAACACTCAAACATATTCTTTCATTGAATCTATTCCTGCCGGAATCAAAAAAACTTTTGAAACAACTTATGATTATGTAAAATCTTTTAAAATAATATTTACCCGAAAAACCGCTTTAGAATCTGTTGGAGGATTTATTGCAATAGGTAATATTTTTAGCTCGCAATGGGACTGGGTGCATTTTTGGTCATTGACTGCATTTTTATCTGTAATGTTGGCTTTTCTTAATATACTTCCAGTTCCTGGTTTAGACGGAGGACATGTTTTGTTTGTGCTTTATGAAATTATTACAGGTAAAAAACCAAGTGATAAATTTCTTGAATATGCCACAACCGCAGGAATGATATTTTTATTAGCTTTGGTGTTGCTTGCGAATGGCAATGATGTTATGAGATTATTCAAATAATACCGATAAAGTATCTGTTTTATTTATAAAAAACCCTGCAAGAGTTCCAAACTCTTGCAGGGTTTTTACATAATTCAAACTAACAGCTAATTTTTATAATTGCGGACCCTCTGATTCCAAACGTTTTCCTTCTTCATTGTCGGTAAAGTTTTTGAAATTATCAATAAATTTCTGACCGAGCATTTTTGCCTGTGAATCATAAGCTGCTTTGTCAGTCCATGAATTACGCGGATTTAAAATTTTCGTATCAACTCCTTTTAAACTTTTCGGTATTTGAAGTTTGAATATTGGCAATTCTTCAAATTCAGCATTATTAATAGAGTCATCAAGTATTGCAGTTATGATTCCTCTTGTTGCAACAATATCAATTCTTTTTCCAATACCGTAGGCACCGCCAATCCAGCCCGTGTTTACAAGGTATGCATTTGCTCCGTATTTCTCTACTTTCTTTGCAAGTTCCTGTGCATAAACTGTAGGATGCAATAATAAAAATGCTGCACCAAAGCAAGACGAAAATGTAGGTGACGGTTCAATAATTCCTCTTTCTGTTCCTGCAACTTTTGCAGTGTATCCTGTAAGGAAATGATACATTGTCTGGTCTTTTGTGAGTTTAGCAACAGGCGGCAAAACACCAAAAGCATCAGCGGTAAGAAAAATAATATTTTTTGGGTGTGAACCTTTTGAAATAGGTTTCACAATGTTTTCAATATGATACAAAGGATATGATGCTCGTGTGTTTTCTGTTTTTGAACCATCTTTATAATTTATCACACCTGTTTTTGCATCATAAACAACGTTTTCAAGAATTGCATCTTTTTTAATTGCATTGTAAATATCGGGTTCTTTTTCTTTGCTGAGGTCAATACATTTTGCATAGCATCCACCTTCGAAGTTAAACACACCGTCATCATCCCAGCCATGTTCATCATCGCCGATTAAAAGCCGGTTGGGGTCGGCAGATAATGTTGTTTTTCCTGTTCCCGACAAACCGAAAAATATTGCTGTATCTCCACCCTTACCCATATTTGCAGAGCAATGCATTGATGCAATTCCCTTCAACGGTAAAAAATAATTCATAACCGAAAAAATTCCTTTTTTCATCTCTCCGCCATACCAGCTTCCGCCAATAACTGCTTTTTTTTCTTTTAAATTAAATGCAACAAAAACTTCACTGTTCAGTTTATGTTCCTTCCATTTGGGGTTTGTAACTTTACAAGCATTGAACACAACAAAATCGGGTTTGAAATTTTCAAGTTCTTTTTCAGTTGGTCTGATAAACATGTTTTTTACAAAATGTGATTGCCATGCAACTTCTGCAACAAACCTAACTTTAATTCTCGAATTTTCATTTGCACCGCAAAAAACATCTGTAATATAAAGCGATTTACCGCTGAGTTGATTTATGCCGGTTTCATATAAATCTTCCCACACATTTTCCGAAATTGGTTTGTTGTCAGAGCCCTTGCGATTAGGTCCCGCCCACCAGATATTGTCTTTTGAAGTTTCTTCAAAAACAATATACTTGTCTTTTGGCGACCTGCCCGTAAAAATACCAGTATCAACATTTACTGCACCGGCGCTGGTTATAAAACACTTTTCCAAACCTTCAAGATTGGGATTTGTTTCGTGTTTATAGAGTTCTTCGTAAGACAAATTGCGATAAATTTGTTTTACATCTTTTATCCCATATTGAGATAAATCTAATTCGTTTTGTTTTGCTTGATTTTCCATTTGTTTTTTTAATTAAGATGTAAAATTATAAAAAATGTTTAGAAAAATAATTAAATTTAATATTGTTTCACGAAAAGCATTAAATTTGAGCTAAAGCCCGTTTGTGCTGGATTTAATATCTCCGACCTTAAGGTCGAGGTTACTCAAAATGCACACTTTTTGGATTTTAGTCCGAATTTTAAATGACTATTTTTTTACATATTTTTAAAATTTTCTTTTTGCTATTAATTTTTATAAAGCAAAAATATTGCAGGACGTTTGTTGATATCAGGTAATGATTTTTTCCATTCAGAAATGGTTTTTGTTTTAATAAATTCAGTTGATAGGGTTATATCACAAGCAATGCAAAGCATTGTGTCATTACGGCAGGAACTTAAAATATCACTCAGTAAATTGTGATTGCGATAAGGAGTTTCGATAAAAATTTGTGTTTGATTTTTATTGTAAACATCTCTTTCTATTTCTTTTATTTTTTTTATTCTTGAATTTTTTTCAACCGGCAAATAACCGAGAAAAGCAAAATTCTGTCCATTAAATCCCGATGCCATAAGTGAAAGCAAAATTGAAGATGGTCCTATTAAAGGAATTACTCTGATATTTTTTTTATGAGCAAGGCTGACAATGGATGCTCCCGGATCGGCAACAGCAGGACAGCCCGATTCTGAAATTATTCCGATACTTTTACCTTCTTCTGCAGGTACCAGAAAGTCGGATATTTCCTCGTGCTTTGTATGTTCATTGAGAACAAAAAAAGTTACTTCATCAAAAATTTTTTTGTATCCCATTTCTTTCAAAAACCTTCGTGCAGTGCGAACTTCCTCAACAATAAAATAATCAAGTTCGTTAATTACATTTTTATTGAATAACGGTAATACTTTGTCTATAGTGGCATTACCAAGAGTTGTGGGAATTAAAAATATTGTACCTTTTATTAATGTCATTTGATATTATTATTCAAAGTAATTTTTTTAATGCATAAAATGTTTAATTGCCAGTATAGGATGCTTGTATATGATTTTTTTACCGGAATATCTCATTATCAGTTTCGTTTTTTCACGCATTTCGTTTTTATAACAATGAATTTTGCAGTTATTGCATTTCGGCTTTACTTCATGCGGACATTTCTGAATTTTATTAATTGCATATTCAATAAGCTCTTTGCATTCTTCGCAATCATCAATATTCTTTTTGTGTTTTTTTTTACAATAAATCAAAACCATTGCTTTTATTGTAGCAATTTCATCGCGTATTGATTTTTCTTTTAAATTCAATATTTTAGTTTAATATAATTTCAGCAAAATTAATTTTTTTATATTATAATTATTGAAATATAAATTATTCTTTATACTACTTTTTCCTACTTTTGTAAAAAGATAAATATTTTGTGAGAAAATTAATTTTTAAAATATTAATACTTATAATTCCAGTAATAATTTTATTTGTTATATCAGTTTTTGTTTTTGCAAACGGATATATTGATGTTTATTATTTAAAATTCACAACCCCACAAAAGCCCTCACTTGTTATTGGAATGTCAAAAGCAGTAATTGATATACAACCATCAATTATAAATAACAGCGGGCTCGTTTTTGATAAACCAATGTATAATTTTGGTTTTAATTTCGGCAATTCACCTTATGGAAAAATTTATCTTGATGCCATAAAAAAGAAAGTTAAGCCCGAAACGCATAATGGCATTTTCATTCTTGAAGTATCCCCTTTGAGTATTTCCATTCAAAATTCGGTGAAAGAAAATTATTTCGAAAATGCTCCCGAAAACGGCAGATTTCTTAATCATCAGTTTTTCTTCAATACAAATCCTAACTTCGAATATTTATTAAGACATTACGAAAACTCTTATTATTTCATGTTTCTGAATAATATTAAAAAAGAAGTTTTAATTCATGATGACGGTTGGCTCGAAGGTTTTACAAAATTATCGGATAGTGAAATTGAAAAAAGAAAAACCAAATGGCTTAAAAAATATATTGATTTTTATTTCAAGCCAAGTAAATTCTGCCAATGGAGATTGGATTATCTTGAAGAAACCATCAGCTTTCTGAAACAACACGGAAAAGTTTATCTGGTAAGAGTTCCCATTGACAAAAGAATGCTTGAACTTGAAAATAACTATATGCCCGATTTTAATGATAAAATGGCTGTTCTTTCAAAAAAAGAAAATGCAAAATATATTGATTTTACTGTTAATTGCGATAACTATAAAACTTATGATGCAAATCATTTAATGAAAGAATCATCGGAAAAACTCACAAGAAAATTAGCTGAAATTATAAAAGAAGACAGGACGAGGAGTAAAAAGGACCAAAATTCAGAAATTAGGAATTAAGATTTAGGATTTAAGTTTAATATTAAAATTTTTGACAATTTAACAATTTTCTAATTGAAATATTTCTGACGAAAATACCTTATCAATTTATGCAAAAATCAAAAGAATTAATAAAATTTTTATCTCAATTCATCACCGAAAACAGGAAAAATAAATTTGAAGAAATAATAAAGCTTCGTACAAAGCACATTACTGTTATTCTTGAAGATATTTTTCAACCACACAATGCAAGCGCTGTTTTGCGTTCATGCGACTGCTTTGGTATTCAGGACGTTCATATTATAGAAAATAAAAATAAATACAAGGTAAATCCCGATGTTGCTCTGGGCTCGGCAAATTGGCTTACACTTCATCATTACAATGAACAAAAAAATAATACTTTGTATTGCATAAATAAACTCAAAAAAAACGGATACAAGATTATTGCAACAACACCTCACGAAAACAACTGTGAGCTTGACGATTTTAAGGTTGACAAAAAATTTGCTTTGCTGTTTGGAACTGAAATGAAAGGTTTGTCGGAAGATGCAATAAATAATGCCGATGAATTTTTGAAAATTCCGATGTACGGATTTACAGAAAGTTTGAATATTTCAGTATCTGCTGCAATATGTTTACATCACCTGACTTTAAAACTTAGAAAATCTCTTGTAAAATGGCAGCTTGCTGAAAAGGAAATTGATGAAATATTTCTCCAATGGGTCCGCAATTCATTGAAAAATCATGAATTATTGGAAAAAGAGTATAAAAAAAGGGGATTTAATTAATTTTTTTTTATTTTTGCACTAAACTTAATTTAAAAATATTATGGGAAAAGGTGATAAAAAATCTAGAAGAGGTAAAATATTCATGGGTTCTTATGGTGCCAGCAGAAGAAGAAAAAAAGCAAAGAACTCACCATTCATAAAAACTGCCACAACTGTTGGAAAACCAAAAAAACAGGAAGTAAAAGAAACTCCTGTAGTTGTAAAAGCGCACGAAGTTGTTCAACCTATTGAAACATCTATGATTGTTGAAACAACAATAATTGAGGAAGTAGTTGAAATTGTAAAACCCAATGAAATAAAGGTTGCTGAGAAAACTGAAAAAACACAACCAAAAGCAAATAAGCCAAAAACAGAAAAAAAGACAGAACCTAAAACAGAAAAAGCTCCTAAGAAAGAAAAAGCAGATAAAGAACCAAAAAAAGAAAAATCTGCTAAAACAGAAGTCAAAGCCAAAAAAGAGAAAAAATAATTTATTGATAATTATTTAGAGGATGTCTGAAAAGTGCAAAATCCGACAGTTTGTTGGGTTTAAGAAGGATAGTTCGCTAAAATAAAACATCAGTATTTGCAGGCAATATATAGGAAGTTTATAAATCCAATCAGATTACAATAGAAATATCGGAGGTTCTAGTAAATAAATGTTTTCGCAACGTTATCTTTACCATTAGTTACTTTCAGAAAATACATTTCACCTTTATTGAGATTTTTAAGTTTTATGTTTAGTCCTGTGAAACTATTCTGTGTTGTGGTATATATTTCAGAATAATAAATGGAATTAAAAATATCGGTTACTTCCACAAAAACAATTGAATTACCGGAATTTTTGACTCTTACTTCCATTTCATCGCCATCATGCTCAGGATGGTCAACAATCAATTCGGAAGAATAGCTATTTGATTTTGTAGCAATAGCATTGCTTGTTTTATAAGAACCGTCTTCCGATTTTTTTTTCAGGCGGTAATAAACAATTGAACTTTTCGGAGGATTGTTATCGGAAAGATTGAATTTTGCACTTCTGTTTTTTTCCGACTTTTTATTAATCATGTTAATAGTATTAAAAGATTTACCGTTTGTGGAGCGTTCAACTATAATATTATCACCATCTTCAACTGGAGCTGTTGCCCAGTAAAGAGAAATTTTCCCTTCATCGTAGATTCCTTCAAATGACAATAGAGAAAGAGGAACAGAAAGTTCTTTATAATTACCTATCGTAATCATTGATAATTCACTAAATTCGGAAGTTTTTAAATAATTGTTTTCGAGATTTTTTAATTTGGTTTCCTTAAATGACCAGTCGGTTCCTCCATTTGTGGAATAAAAGAAACTCAGCTGGTTTTTATCCTGATTATTTATATCGGATTCAAAAAAGTAAAAATCCAAAGTAGCATTTAAATTCATATTATTTGATGGTATTATTTTGTAAAATTTATTGATGCCCGTAAAATTTGTACCCGTTTGAAGTGTATGTCCCCTTATAATTGTAGTTTTTCCTAAATTGGCAGGAGAAGTAATTGCTATTCCCAGATTACCGGCATTTATATAATCGGGCTTGTTCAAATTTTTTGTTATAAAAACATGCCCTTCGCCATAAACTTTATTGTTGCTATTTTCTCCGATTATTGAGCAGGTTGGACATAATTTTATATCATGTTGATTTAAATTAAGATTACCACTATTAAAAATCAAATTTCCATTTATGGTTATGTTGTAATTTATAAATAAAATTAAACTTCTGTGATTCAAAGTAAGGTTACTCAAAGCTGTATTATCATTAGGCATTTCTTTTCCTGCATAAATAGTATTTGTGGTATTATAAACCAAATCAACAACCCCTTCAAAATTAATACTGCCTTTGGTTGTTGAAGATATTATTGTTCCTTCGGTGCAGGATATTTCTACGCCATTGGCAATAGTAATTGCGGAATTATTAACATCAAATTCTCCTGAGATAATATTCAATTTGTGTACAACGCGAATATTATTATTTAATTTAATTCCGGCAACATTGTTAATTGTTAAATCATAAAATACTAAAGTAGAACTATCGTTTGTTGTTATGGTTTGCTGATATGCTCCGTTTAACACAACATTACTTTTGTTACAAAAAATATTTGAAGCTTTATTTATAATTATATTGCCGCTGATATTTATTGTGTTGCTGTTTAAATCCAAAAGGGCATCATTATTGCCTATTGTTAAATTACCGCAGTTTCCGTTTGCATTAAGAGTGATTTTTACATTTTTATTTATTGTAGTTGCAACACCAGTGGCAGGAACACCTTTCGACCATTTGGAAGAAACATCCCAATTACCATTAATATCTGCATTCCAACTTGTTTGCGAATATAATTTAGATTCTGAAACTAATATAAAAATAAATAAGTACAAATATTTAGTCATCTTTAGTATTTTTTATTAAAAAATGAAGTATAAAATATTAAAATTACAAAAAAAATAATAAATCCAAGGGAAATAAATAATATTTTTATTAACAAAAAATTATTAATTGATTATACTATAAAAAGTTGAAAAAATGTTTTTATGAAACAAAATAAGTTTACTTTTACGTTTATAAATTATTATAAATCAATTAGCAACAATTTTATTATAGAATGAAATTAATTGGAACTTCTCATGTATTTTTTTAACTATTTTAATAAATTTCGTCATTTCAAAAATTTAAACAATTATTTTTTTATTTTTAATCGAACAATGATGAAAAAAATATATAAAAATGTATGCATAATTAATAATTAATTACATTTATGGCTTCAAAGTATTTTGCTTTAAATTATTTTTTAAATTAAAATTTATACGAATGAAAAACTACAGATTCATCACAAAAATTTTATTAGCATTCATGATAATGCTTTCTGTTTATGGCTTTTCACAGGATAAAAAAATTCCTGATTATTCATTAACAGAAAGAAAAGATATTCCGGTGGAATTTACATGGAAACTTGAAGATTTGTATCCTAATCTTGATGCTTGGAAAAATGACAAGGAGGAAACAAAAAAAATAATGAACAAAGTTGATGAGCTTTCAAAAGATTGGACTTCTTCACCTCAAAAAATGCTTGCATTACTTGACTTAATAGATAATGTAAATTTAAAAGCAGAAAAATTATCTTCTTATATTCAGATGTCGAGTGATGCCGATATGGGAAATGCAATATTTCAAAATTTAAAAGGTGAATTACAGGAAATGTATGTTCAATTCAGTTCGAAACTTGCTTTTATAAATGCTGACATAATTAAGCTCGGCAAGGAAAAATTCGCCTCCTATCTTAAAGCCGAACCGAAACTCAAACCTTATGATTTTAGGATATATGATATTTTACGAAGCAGTGCTCATATTTTGCCTGAAGAGCAACAACGAATAGTATCACTTACAAATTTATTTTCCGATGGTCCCGGCAATGCTTCAAGTATGTTAAATAATGTTGAAATCCCTTATCCTGAAGTTATAATGAGTAACGGACAAAAGGTAACATTAAATCTGACAAATTATTTAAAATATAGAAAATCCAAAATAGCTGACGACAGACGTCTTGTGTGGAATACATTCTGGAGTAACCAAAAAAAGTTTGAAAATACAATTGCGATTCTTCTTAATACTTCAACAAAAAAGCATTTTTTCAATGCACAGGTTAATAAATTTCCCGATTGTCTTTCGTCAAGATTATTTGAAGATAATATTGATACAAGCGTTTATTATCAACTTCTTCGTTCGGTACACGAAAATCTTGCTCCCTTGCATCGTTATCTTGAATTAAAGAAAAGAATGCTCGGACTTGATAAATTCATGTATCAGGATATTTATATGTCGGCAGTAAAAAATGTTGATAAAAAATATACTTATGAAGAAGCACAAAAAATTATTATTGAAGCTATGAAACCTCTTGGTACCGATTATACTGATGTTTTGAAAACCGCAATGGAAAATCATTGGATAGATGTATATACAAATAAAGGAAAACAAAGCGGAGCGTACTCGCAAGGTGTTTATGGAGTGCATCCTTACATAAAACTGAACTATAATGGCGAATACAATGATGTTGGCACACTATCACATGAACTCGGTCATACAATGCATTCTTATTATTCAAATAAAACCCAGCATTACGAAAAATCAAATTACCCAATATTTATTGCTGAAATCGCATCAACTTTTAACGAAGCAATGTTGTTGGATTATATGTTGAAAAATGAAAAAGATGATTTGTTTAAATTATATATTCTGAATAATTACCTTGAAGATGCGAGAAATAATTTATATCGTCAGGCAATGTATGCCGAGTTTGAACTCGCAATTCATAAAAGAGTTGAAGAAGGAAAAACCCTTACTTCCGATTGGATGGATAAAAAATATCTTGAATTTGCTTATGAATATTATGGACAAAGCAAGGGAATAATTGAAATACCAGACCTCGTAGGTATAGAATGGACAAGAGTTCCACATTTATATTATAATTTTTATGTTTACCAATATTCTACAGGAGTGATTTCTTCCATGGCTTTATGCAATATGGTTATTAACGGTGGAGAAAATGAAAAAAACAAATACCTTGATTTACTTAAATCGGGCGGAAGTGATTATGCAATTCCTTTGTTAAAAAAAGCCGGAGTTGATATGACAAAGAAAGACGCTTTTAATGCAGCTTATAAAAGATTTGATTATTTAGTTGGAGAAATGGAGAAACTTTATGAAAAATTGAAATCTGAAAATAAATTGTAAATAAAATAAGTACTTCAATTCTTATCATTAAATAATTTATCATTGATTAGTTGCAAATATTTCAATGTCCGAAAAATATTTCAGGTTTAAACAGTTCGTAATAAATCAGGAAAATGCTGCAATGAAAGTAGGTACCGATGCTGTGATTTTGGGTGCTTATGTGAATCCTCAAAATGCAAAAAAGATTCTTGATGTTGGTACCGGAACAGGTATTATTGCTTTAATGCTTGCACAAAAATCCGATGCTGTAATTGATGCTGTGGAAATTGACAAAAATTCTTTTCTTCAGGCAAAAGAAAATTTTGAAAATTCAAAATGGGAAAAAAGAATTAATGTTTACAATGAATCTTTTCAGGAATATTCAAAAAAAATTTCTTTTAAGTATGATATTATTGTTTCAAATCCTCCATATTTTGTAAATTCTTACAAATCGATATTTGAAGAAAAAAATATTACAAAACATAATGTAAATTTATCACTTAATGAATTGATTGAATGCAGCACAAATATTCTTGATTGCTCGGGAATAATATATTTAATAATTCCTTCTGATAATTTACAAAAAATTGTTTTGCTTGCAGAAAAAGAAAAATTATATTGTAATGAGGTTTTAAATATCTTCCCAAAACCATATAGTAAGCCCAAAAGAGCTGTTTTGAAATTCGAATTTGTTGAAAAAAAGTTAATAGAAAAAAAATTAACTTTAGAAAACGAGGAAAGGCACGATTATACTGATGAATACAAAAATTTTACAAGAGATTTTTATTTGTTTTTATAAAAGCAAATGTAATTTCATATATACTAAATATATACATTTGTAACTGTTATTTAAAATAATAAAAAATGAAAAAGAATTTTTTATTAATATTAGTTTTTATATTGTTGAGTACTTCATTAGTATTTTCACAAAATATCGGCAGGGTGAGGTCTCGTAATTTCATTAATCAAAATTGGTATATTAATATTAATTACGGCTCTCTGCTTTTTTATGGAGATATCAAGCAGTATGATTTTTATCCTGTTGAACAGGAAAGGAAATGGGGATATGGCGTGATATTTGGTAAAAGCTTTAATCAGACTTTTTCATTACAGGGACAAATTATTTCAGGAGAACTTGCCGGAATAAACAGAAAAAAAGACAGACAATTTAATGCCGATATTCTTGAATATAGTTTAAATGCAGTATTTGACTTTACCGATATGTTTTGTTTTTTATTATTAAATAAAATTGATAATAGTCCAAAAAAAGTTAAATTATATGCATATATTGGCGCAGGATATATTGATTTCAGGTCAATTCTGAAAACTTATAACAATGAAGAATTTGTTGCAGCAGAAGGATATTCAAACAACGGGACTGTTAGTGAAAAAATGACAACCGAACTTATAATCCCTGTGGGAATTGGGTTGAACTTCAGATTATCAAGAGCATTGAGTTTTAACATTGAAGGTTCTTTTAGAAATGTAAATACAGATAAGCTTGATGTAACAGTTGTTCCCAACTCATCAAAAGATAAATACGAATATTTTTCGTTAGGGTTGAAATATAAATTTAATTTGGCAAAAGGATATAAAACACAACTATAATACGTAAATTGTTACTTAGTGAAAAAGCAAATCCCAATGAGATTTGCTTTTTTTTTTTTATTAATTTACATTTGCGAAAATAAAAATAAATGTTTATGAGCTTTGATTTAGTCATTATAGGTAGTGGTCCCGGGGGTTATGTTGCCGCTATAAGAGCAGCAAAACTTGGATTCAAAGTCGCTGTTATTGAAAAAGCGGAAATAGGCGGTATTTGCTTGAATTGGGGATGTATTCCCACAAAAGCATTACTTAAAAGTACACAGGTTTACGAGTACATAAAGCACTCTTCCGAGTACGGAATTACGATAAATGGCGAAATAAAATCTGATTTCAAA
>JBAZBZ010000013.1:0-2662 GCA_041671145.1 Bacteroidales bacterium
TTATGGACAAAACTAAGCTTAGAAAATGGAATTCTATTCAAATCGTTTAGCAATTCAAAACAACTGAAACTATTATCTGCCAATATTTCAAAGAACTTTAATAAAAAAACGTTAGGACGTTAGTGGTAAATTATCTTTTATTACGGATTTGCTGCTATTTCTGAAGAAACATAGTTTCGTCAGTGTTGATACAGACATTAAGGATTTCCGAAAGATTTTCAACAACACCCAACCCGAAATTTTAATACATTGGACAGGGAATATTTCGGAACTTGCTTATTTTATTAAGGTTTTGCATAATGATTTGAAACTCATAAAAGACATTCAATCACATATTTGGAAAGTTACCGCCAACTGCTTTGTTGATAAAAACAAACAAACTTTCGACTGGGAAAAATTTAGGGGACAGAAAAAACCAGCTAAAGCAATTCTGCTTGAAAAAGCAGCAAATATTGTGAAATAACACTCCAAACTTCATTGTTTTTCTTTATTTTTTTTATTTATCGCAAATTCGTTTTTGTTGATTTATCAAAGCTTTTGACACACTCTACACTCTGCACTCTGCTCCACCTTATCAATAGTGTATAGTATTTCTGAAATTATCATTATTTCCTTTGACCCGTTTTTAGTTGCAACAAAAACAATAATTCACTTATTGTAAAATTTAAAAACGTAAAAAAATGGAAGTAATAACGATTCAATCCGAAGCATTTCAGCAAATCATTTCCAAAATAGAAAGTATAGGTAATGAATTTGTCAAACAAAAAAGAACCCAGCCATTGTCAGATATATGGCTCGATGTTCAGGAAGCTTGTCAGTTGCTAAAAATATCTAAAAGAACACTTCAAAGTTACAGAGATAACGGAGTATTGCCTTTTAGTCAAATTGCCGGGAAAATTTATTTTAAGGCAACAGATATTGAGAAGCATCTGCAAAACCATTACAAGAAAACACAATTTTAATATTAATCTAAATTTCAAATTATGAGAACACGTGAATTTTATGTGCCTGTGGACACCATAGTGGAGTTCGCAGAGTTGTTGGATGAAAAAGAAGTATCCAACACAATTATTGGGGTAACAGAAGATGATGACATCATTATTACTGTTTCTTATGACAAATCGGAAAGAGATGCGATTTTTGAACTTGAAGATTTGTTGGAAGAGGATGACAATGAGTAACGCAAAGGGAGCTTACCACTCCCTTTTTCATTAAAGAAAATAAATTATGAAAGTTTCATATTTCAACGATGTAAAAAGCAAGAAAGCTAAAGATATTGATATTAGCGAAGTTTTTAATATAATAAAATTGGAACAGCTATTTGAACAAATCAAAAATGTCAGAAATGCAATATCTAAAGAAGAAAAAGATGCTTTTAAAAGGCAATTGCCTTCAATTACTGTTTCGGGAACATTCAAAGAATCTCATTCTTCTTCAGATTTAATTGAACATTCCGGACTTATTCAAATTGATATTGACAAAGTTGTTGATTCAGAAGAATTGCAAAAAAGAATAAATCAGGACAAGCTGACATTTGCGAGTTTTATCAGCCCAAGCGGAACAGGATTAAAAATTATTGTAAAAATTCCACCTGATAAAAACAAGCATTTGGAATGCTTTCATTATTTAGAAAAATATTATTTGCGGAATTATAATGTGAATATTGATAAATCATGCAAAGATGTAAGCCGATTAATGTTTTTAAGTGCTGATAAAAATATTTACATCAATGATAATTCAGATGTATTAAGCACTCCAATAAAACCTGAAACACAATCGAAATTAATAGCTGATGTCGAAAAAATAATTTCTCAAATTGAAAAACAAAAAATTGATATAACCGGAAGCTACGATAATTGGCTGAGAATTGGATTTGCAATTTCTAATGGACTTGGTGAAGGCGGAAGAAATTATTATCACAGGGTCAGCAAATATTCTGAAAAATACGATGAATTAAAATGTAATAAGCAATTTGATGAGTGCTTTAAACAACGAAAACAGGGAATAACAATAAAATCATTTTTTCAAATAGCAAAAGAATTCGGAATTGATATAAAACCGGCAAATAAAGAAATAAATCAACCTCAAAAAATAAAGGTTAAAAAAGAAATTTCAAAATTTGAAAAAGTAGAAAATTACCTGAGTAGTATTTATGACATCAGATATAACGAAGTTTCCAATGAAGTTGAATATAAACCGAAAGATGAAAAAAATTACAAGCAAATAAATGAAAATAACATTTACAGGGCATTAAATCACAACAATATTAAATTTTCCTTATCAAATTTAATTGCTTTATTAAAATCGGATTTTGTTACAAAATATAATCCTATTGTAGATTATTTTGAAAGTATTCCGTACTGGAATAAAGAAACCGAACCCGATTATATTGATATTTTGGCGGGTTATGTGAAAGCTAAAGATGAGAAAAGATTCAGGTTGCATTTCAAAAAAATGTTGGTTCGTAGTGTCGCTTGTGCATTAATTGATGGAGGTTTCAATAAACAGGCATTTATTTTGGTTGGCGAAATACAAAATAGTGGCAAAAGCACATTCTGCCGGTGGCTTTGTCCTCCTACATTAAAAGATTACTATGCGGAGAATATAAGTACTGATAAAGACAGTTTAATAAGTTTATCCGAAAATTTTATAATCAATTTAG